>QHCD01000044.1 GCA_003244255.1 Pseudonocardiales bacterium
CCAGGGCTTGTGAATAAGCTTCCGGGTGATCAGCATGCAAAGCCGACGGATACTACGGTTGGCGGCAATCGCAACAATGTTGTGCCTAACATGTGCGGTTGTTGCCCCCGGGCGGGCCACCGCGGCCGGGCCAAGTAGGGTTTGCACGAAGGATATGTTTGTTGAGGACGCCACGTTGCCGCCGCACGCCAGCCTCGTAGCCAGTTTTACGAATTATGGCAACGACGTGTTCGCCGGTGCGTTCAATCAGGCGACTCCGTTTTCCGAATACATGACGAACTGGCTAGACAGGCTTTCGTCGACCGAGCTTGTTGGTGCAGACAATAGTTCTTCTCAAGACGAGTCGGTCAAGGGGTACTTGATAATGGACTATCGATGTTAGCCTGCAGCACGGGTCGCGACGCCATATTGAATTGCCGCCGGCCTGACATTCGCTGCGTCTCCTAGCTCATGCCTTGAGTTAGGAATTTCGGACCCATTGTTGCGGTTGGGGCTCCCCCAGGCGGAGGAGGTCGGCATGGCATCGCCATGCCGACCTACTACAACGTCGCGAGCATGCGTCTGAGTGCCGGAATTAGCGACTGATATTTCTTGCGCAGGGCACTAGTGTCGCGCTATTGAAGTGTGTTTACCGCGGGTTGCCTGCGGGATGATCTCGTCGGCGGTCTTGGTCCAGACGAACGGTTCGCAGCGTTCGTTCCAGGCGTCGATGTAGATTCCGATCGCGGCGGTGAGGTCTTTGACGCTGGTGAAGGTGCCGCGGCGGATGGCTTGGCGTGTGATGATCCCGAAGAAGATCTCGACCATGTTCAACCAGCGCCCCTCCACGATATCGGGCCGGATGCCGCGGGGGTCCAGGCCGTGCGCCCCCCCACGACAGCAGCGCCCCCCACGACAGCAGCGCCCCCCACGACAGCAGCGGGCCCGCGGCGGTGGTCGCGCGCCGCGGGCCCGCTGCTGAGCGAGTTCAGCCTGTCAGCAGGTGACCGTGAGGTAGAACGGCAGGGAGGTCGGGGTTCCGCTGTCGTTGTACGACGCCACGAACACCGCATCCGCGACGCCGCTTCGAGGCTCGACCTCGAAGATGCCGCCGAAGTAGCCGGTTGCCTGGTAGCTGCAGCTGGAGACGTCGCGGTCGAAGTTGACCTGGTAGAAGTAGGCCGCGCCGACCTGCTGCGCGGACAGCACCCGAGACGAGTGAGCGCCGAGCGAGGAATCCGCGTTGACCAGTGCGTATGCCTGGTTGCGGTAGTAGCCGGTCGCGTCGACCAGGACGTCGGTCGAGCCGAAATCGGCCGCGATGCGCAGGGCGAATCCGCCGCAGGACGCGGCCGGCACGCACAGCGCGACGGTCCCGCCCGACGTCAGGGTCAGGCCCTGGTTGATGGACGCGATCGCGGTCGACGGCTTCGCGGCGCCCTGCGGGTACGCGCGGACCACACCGCCGTGACCGGTGGCGTCCAGCGTCGTGACGTTGAGCGCGACGGCGACGGCGTCGTTCGGGATGTTGCACCCGCCGTTGTGGCCGCCCTGCAGGGTGAAGCCGACCGAGCCGCGCACCTTGAACGACCGCGCGGTGCCGGACGCGATCGGGGACTGCGCGCGGGTGTCGATGACGCGACATGGCGTGATCTGGGTGAACGTCGACTCGTTGGTGTTGTCGCCGATCGCTGCCGGCGTCAGTGCCGGATGCGGTCCCGCGGGTGGCTGGGTGGTCGGGACCGGGCCCGCTGCCGAACCGCCGGCGCTCGCGATCCCGGTGCCGACTCCGATCGCGAGTGCGGCGGTCAGCGCCAGTCCGCCCACTGTCTTGCCGAAGAACCTCATTGCTGCCCCCTGGGCTGCTCTGCCACCGCTTCGTGCGGTGTCTGTTACCGAGCAGAGCCGTGGGATTCGGCGTTGATACAGCACCGACGCGGCGTCGGTGCCGGGACGCGATTCGGGCGTCGGTTGCGAGGACGGACCGCGGCGTGCCTTTGCGGACTCCCCGGCCGGCCGGCATGGCGGCCCCCGGTCGTAGCTGCTACAATCGATACGATACGTTTCGTTTCGAAAGAGAGACCGTAGCTAGAAAGACCAACAGTGACCAGCGCACCAGGACGACCCCGATCAACGACTGTGGACGCCGCTCTGTTGCGCGCGGTGCGCAGTTCGTTGACGCTCCGCGGTTACTCGGCGACGACGATCGAGCAGGTCGCCGTGGCGGCCGGGGTGGGCAAGGCGACCATCTACCGTCGTTGGTCGTCGAAGGCCGAGATGGTGTTCGCACTAACCGTCCACGGCACGGACGTACAGGCGCCGCCCGACCGGGGCAGTCTCGGCGCGGACCTGCACGCGCTGGCCGGACGCATCGTCGAGCTGCTGGGGGCGTCGCCGGCCAGGCACGCGCTGCCTGGTCTGCTCTCTGACCTGCGCGCCGATCCGGCCCTGGCGCGCCGGTTCCGTTCTCTGTTCGTAGTGCCCGAGCGACGTCTCGTCGCCGAGCTACTGGATCGCGCGGTGGCGCGCGGCGAGCTCACGACCCGCCCCGACCCTGCCGGCATCCACGCCCAACTGCTCGGCACCGCGTTCGCCTGGACGTTCCTCATCACCCGCCGCCCGCCGCGGGACCTGACCGGGCGCATGGCAGCCGCTGCGCTCGCTACGCTCGAACAAGGAGAGGCGCAATGCCGGCACCACTCGAACAGACCCTCCCGGCCGTCCACTTCCGGGAACGACACAGCCGCCGGATCAACGCAGATCCGGAGGCGGTCTGGCGGGCGCTCACCCGCCTGCGCATCGACGAGCTGACCATCACCCGCCCGCTGGTCGCGATCCGGCGGCTGGGCCGGCGCGACACCACCGCCGCCAAGCCGCTCTTCACCGACGGACCGGTGACGATGTTCGACCTGCAACCGCCGCATTACGCCGTCGGAGGGGCCGTCGCCCGGCCATGGCAACGGCGGCCGAGCAGGCGCGATGTGCGCACCCGGCAAGAGTTCGACGCCATCGCCGAACCGGGCTGGGTCAAGTATCTCGTCGACTTCACCATCGAGCGCCGCGACGGCGGAGCCACGCTGTCCACCGTGACGTGCGGCTATTCGACGGATCCGGCGTCGCGCCGCCGGTTCGCGGTCTACTGGGCGATCATCCGGATCGGCAGTGGCCTGGTCCGGCGGGACATGCTGGCGGCTGTCGCACGGCGCGCGGAGGCGACGACAACGCGGTAGGTCCGGTGACCTCCGACGTCACCGTGCGGTCTGCCCGCCCCGGGCGCGCGCGGTTCGCCGGGCGTCCGGCCCGGAAGCGAGCCTGGTGCCGACGACGCGAGCGGGCGCGCCGACCGCGACGGCGTACGGCGGCAGATCGCGGGTGACCACCGATGCCGCGCCGACGACGGCGCCGCGCCCGATCTGCACGCCGCGCGTCACGACGGACTTGGTGCCGAGCCAGACGTCCGGCCCGATCCGCACCGGTGCCGTCACGATGCCCTGGTGCCTGATCGGCCGGGACGCATCGTCGGTGCGGTGGTCGAAGTCGCTCACGTACACGTCGTCGGCGATCAGGACGCCCGCGCCGAACTCGACGTCGAGATAGCCGTTTACCGTGACGTCGGCGCCGAAGACGCATTTCTCGCCGATCCGCATCGTGCCCTCGTGGCAGCGGATGGCGGTGTCGTCACCGACGTGCACCCAGGCCCCGAGGATGAGCCGCCCGTAGCCGGTTCGGGCCTGGATCGTCACCCGCTTCCCGAGGAAGACGAAGCCTTCCGTGATCACCTCGGGATGGCGCAGGCGGAAGATCGCGAACCGGATCCAGCGCCTGATGTGCCATGGCGAGTACGCCCGGCGGCGTATCACCCACCCCGCCGACGCGGCCGAGCAGAACCGCGCCTGCCGCGGGTCGCGCCGACTACGGCCGGACACCCGTCACCAGGGCGTTGTAGAAGAGCCCTGCCGGAACGAGCCTCGCGAGCAGCCGCGAATCGAGTGCCGAGAGCGCGAGCCACGCGCGGTAGCAGAACATCGCCCAGCGCAGGCCGCCGAGCTTCTCCCTACGTACCGCGTATTCCAGCGTCCGGGCCGGCCAGCCGAACCACGCGGCGGTCAGTTCCTCGGTCCGCACGTCGACGTCGATCGCTCCGGCAGCGAGTGCCATCCGGCGCAGGTCCTTCGGGTGGAAGGTGTGCAGGTCGACGACCGCCTCCAGTTCCGCCGGGCCAGCGGGCCCGTCCGGCTCGACGGCCGGGAGGCGCCAGCCGGCGAGCACCGGCAGCCGGGTGGCACGGGTCGCCGCCCACCAGGTCGCCCGGGAGAGCCGCCGCGCGACCAGGTCGCCGTAGCAGGTCGGCTCGCCGGCGAATACGAGCCGGCCGCCCGGCCGGAGGACCCGCACCACCTCGCGCAATGCAGCCTTGACGTCGGGGATGTGGTGCAGAATCGCGTGTCCGACGACGAGGTCGAAGCTGGCGTCCTGGTAGGGGATCGACTCCGCGTCGCCAACCCGCCCGCTGATGTCGAACCCGAGTGCCGCTGCGTTACGACGTGCGACGTCGACCATGCCCGGGCTGATGTCGTTCACCGACACGTTTTCGACGACGCCAGCCAGCTTCAGGTTGAGCGAGAAAAACCCTGTGCCGCAGCCGATTTCGAGCGCGTCGACATACGGCCAGCCGTCCGATCCGGCAATCGCAGCGAAGCGATCCCGCGCATACCGCGTGCATCGCTCGTCGAAACTGATCGACCACTTGTCGTCGTAGCCAACCGATTCCCAGTCGTGGTAGAGGATGTTCGCCAGCTTCGGGTCGCGCCGCGCGGACTCGATCTGCTCGGGCGAGACCGTCATCGACCCACGAACCGCGCCTTGCCCGGGCCGTTCTCCAGGAAGGACCGCATGCCGATCGCGCGGTCCTCGGTGGCGAACATCCCGGCGAACAGGTAGCTCTCCAGCCGCAGCCCGGTGGCAAGGTCAGAGTCCAGGCCGCCGTCGATGGCGGCCTTCGCCGCGCGCAACGCCTGCGCCGGCCCGCCGGCGTACCGCTGCATCATCTGCAGTGCCGTCGGATACACCTCGGCCGCCGGCACGACAGCATCAACGAGCCCCATCGACGCCGCCTCCGCCGCGCCGACCAACCGGCCGGTGAAGATCAGGTCCTTCGCCCGCGCCGGGCCCACCAGCCGGGCGAGTCGCTGGGTGCCGCCGGCGCCGGGAATCACGCCGAGCAGCACCTCGGGCTGGCCGAGCTTCGCGTCGTCGGCGCAGACCCGGAAGTCGGCCGCCAGTGCCAGCTCGCACCCGCCGCCCAGGGCATATCCGGTGACGGCCGCCACCACGGGTTTCGGGATCCGCGCCACCGCGTCGATTACGACACCGAGGGCGCCGTTGCGCTCCCCCACGTCGGAGTAGCCGAGGCCGACCATCTCCTTGATGTCGGCGCCGGCGGCGAAGACCTTCTCCCCGCCGTACACCACCACCGCGCGGATGTCCTCCCGGCTGGTGCACTCCAGCGCCGCGACGCGGATCTGGTTCTGGACGGCGACGTTGATCACGTTCATCGGCGGCCGGTTCAGCCGGATGGTCGCGATCGCGGCGTCGACCTCCAGGCTGACGAACTCCTGATCGGTCACGGCGTACTTCCTTCCGGCGGCGGGCGACGGGGCGTCACGTCGCGGCCCGGGCGAAGAACCGGCCGCGGCGGCGGTAGAGATCCAGGGGGAGGCTGAACGCGTCCGAGAGCGTCTCGGCGCTGATCACGTCGTCGACGAGTCCGGCGGCCACGACGGCTCCGTCGCGGAGCAGCAGCGCGTGCTCGAAGCCGGGTGGGATCTCCTCGACGTGGTGGGTGACCAGGACCATTGTCGGCGCGTCGGGGTCGAAGGCGAGCATGGCGAGCCGGGCCACCAGGTCCTCGCGCCCGGCAAGGTCGAGCCCGGCCGCCGGCTCGTCGAGCAGCAGCAACTCGGGGTCGGCCATCAGTGACCGCGCGATCTGCACGCGCTTGCGTTCACCCTCGGACAGGGTGCCGAACCGACGGGCCACGAGGTGCTTCACCCCGAGTGCGCGCAGGAGCTGACCGGCACGGGCATGATCGGGCTCGCCGTACTGCTCGCGCCACCGGCCGACGACGGCGTACGCGGCGCTCACCACGACGTCGGCGACGATCTCGCTTTCGGGGATTCGCGCGGCGAGCGCCGCGCTGCACAGTCCGATGCGGGCGCGCAGCTCGAACACGTCGACCTGGCCGAGCCGCTCACCCAGCACCTCAACCACGCCGCTGGTCGGGTGCAGCATCGCCGAGGCGAGTCGCAGCATGGTCGTCTTGCCGGCGCCGT
>QHCD01000045.1:0-19146 GCA_003244255.1 Pseudonocardiales bacterium
TTCTTGTCCAGCTCGATGATCTTCGCTTCGAGTTTGCGGCCGACGTAGGGCTGCAGGTCGCGCACCCGGCGCATCTCCACCAGGCTCGCGGGCAAGAAGCCGCGCAGGCCGATGTCCAGGATCAGGCCGCCCTTGACGACCTCGATGACGGTGCCCTCGACGATCTCGTCGGCGTCCTTCTTGCCCTCGATCGTGCCCCAGGCGCGCTCGTACTGTGCGCGCTTCTTGGACAGGATCAGCCGGCCTTCCTTGTCCTCCTTCTGCAGGACCAGCGCCTCCACGCCCTCGTCACCGACCTTGACGACGTCGTGCGGGTCGACGTCGTGCTTGATGGAGAGCTCACGGGACGGGATGACGCCCTCGGTCTTGTAGCCGATGTCCAGCAGCACCTCGTCGCGGTCGACCTTGACGATCGTCCCGGTGACGATGTCGCCGTCGTTGAAGTACTTGATGGTCGCATCGATCGCGGCGAGGAAATCCTCGGCAGATCCGATGTCGTTGATCGCCACCCGCGGTGTTTCGTGGACTGCGTTCTCGGTGGCGGTGTTCTCGGTGGCGGCGCTGACGGACTCGGTTGTGGACGTCATCTGGTGGTTGGCTCCGGGGACAGGGGACTGTTGAGGGACAGGGGCTGTTGAGGGACAGGGCCTTTGCGGGCGCGCCGCGGGCTATCCGCCGACGACGTGGATACCGCGCCAGGCGCGATGAAGACGTGTAGACGGCGGGACCGGATCTCTTGCCGCAGCAACAACGGCCCCAGAAGCCCAGGGTGCACAAGTCAGGATACGAGGGGGGCACTCGACGGTCAATCTGGGCCATCTGCCCCGCGTGCCGTTAACGCACCGAGTGTGGAACCGTCATGGAATGTCCAGCGCCGACCATCTCTGCGCGCTGCACGCCCTGGGTACGGCCGGTGTGACGAGCCGCCCGGCGACGTCGGCGGAGTCGAGCCGCGCGAACCGCCGCTGGTGGGACGCCGACGCCGACGACTATCACGCGCGCCACGGTGACTACCTCGGCGAGCTGGACTTCATGTGGTGTCCGGAGAATCTGCGGGAGGCCGACGTCCGGCTGCTTGGTGACGTGATGCACCGGCGGGTGCTCGAGGTGGGTTGCGGGTCGGCGCCGTGCGCGCGATGGCTTGCCACCCAGGGCGCGCAGGTCGTCGGCTTCGACGTATCCGCCGGGATGCTGCGGCACGCCGTCGACGGCGCCCGGCGCACCGGTGTCGTCGTCCCGCTCGTGCAGGCCGAC
The DNA here is from genome assembly GCA_003244255.1 of Pseudonocardiales bacterium. Taxonomy (GTDB): domain Bacteria; phylum Actinomycetota; class Actinomycetes; order Mycobacteriales; family QHCD01; genus QHCD01. Next base: position 1,255 of record QHCD01000045.1, read on the forward strand.
GCGGAGGTGCTGCCGTTTGCCGACGCGTCGTTCGAGATCGCCTGCTCGGCGTTTGGCGCCGTGCCGTTCTGCGCGGATTCCGCGCGAGTGATGCGCGAGGTGGCGCGGGTGCTACGTCCCGGCGGGCGATGGGTGTTCTCGACCACGCACCCGATGCGGTGGATCTTCCCCGACGACCCCGGTACCGGGGGGTTGACGGCGAGGTCGTCGTACTTCGATCGATCCGCCTACGTCGAGTTCGACGCGGCCGGCGAGCCCACCTACGTCGAGCACCACCGCACGTTGGGCGACCGGGTCCGAGAGATCACCGCGGCCGGATTCTCGCTGCTGGACCTGATCGAACCGGAATGGCCAGCCGGGCACTACCGCGAGTGGGGGCAGTGGAGCACGCTGCGCGGCGCGCTGATGCCGGGGACGGCGATCTATGTCTGCTCCAAGCCGGCGTGACGCGTTGCTGATGCCGTCAGCCCGCGGTCAGCGGGTGTTGGTGTGGGCCGGCCTGTTGCTGCTCGCCCTCTCGTTGCGCCCGCTGGTGACCAGCGTCGGCCCGGTGCTCTCCGATGTCCGCACCAACCTGCACATGTCCGGTGCCGTCGCGAGCCTGACGACGACGTTGCCGGTGCTGTGTTTCGCCGCGTTCGCGGGCCTGACACCGGTTGCCGTGCACAGCGTCGGGCTGCACCGCACCAGCCTGCTCGCCATGACCGCGCTCACCGGGGGCCTGCTGCTGCGGGTCGCCGTCGCATCGCAGGTCGTGTTCGTGCTGGGCTCGGTTCTGGCGCTCGCGGGCGCCGGCGCGGGCAACGTCCTCGCGCCGGCGCTGGTGAAGCGGCACTTCCCCGATCGCGTCAGCCTGATAACCGGCATCTACTCCATGCTGCTGCAGGCGACCACCGCACTGGGCGCGGCGGTGTCGGTGCCGCTTGCCGACTCGCTCGGTGGCTGGCGGGCCGGGCTCGGGTCATGGGCTCTGCTCTCGGCGCTGGCCATGCTGCCGTGGCTGGGGCTGCTCGGTCGCGATCCGCACGTTCGAACAGCGTCGGGGCGGATCGCGGCGCGGGATCTGGTCGGCAGCCGCACGGCCTGGATGCTCGCGCTGTTCTTCGGCGCGCAGTCGGCGCAGGCGTACGCCGTGTTCGGCTGGCTCCCCGACATCCTGCACTCCGCCGGGGTCGGCAAGCAGATCGGCGGAATCGCTGTCTCGATCGTCGCCGCCGCCGGTGTGCCCGTGTCGATCGCCCTGCCGTTCGCGCTCCGGCGGCTCCCCGGCCTGCGCCCGCTGATGATCTTCCTCGCGGCATGTTACGTCGCGGCCTATGCCGGCCTGCTGCTCGCGCCGAGCGGTGCTCCCTACCTCTGGGCCCTGCTGCTCGGCCTGGGCGGCGGAGCCTTCCCGCTGTGCCTCACGCTACTGGGATTGCGGGCCCGCACGACGGCGTCGACGAACGCGCTATCCGGATTCGTGCAGAGCGTGGGCTACGTCGTCGCGGCACCGGGTCCGTTCCTGGTCGGCGCGCTGCACGACGCGACCGGATCGTGGACGCCACCGCTTGCCGTCCTGCTGGTCTCCATCGCCGGGATGCTGGCGCTGGGGTTCGGCGTCGCGCGCCCGACCTACGTCGATGACGAGCTGTGAACGCCCCAGAGCGCCCCAGCCCAGCCCCAGCGCCGGTTGCGCCGAGATCCGGATTTGCCACCGGTTTGGGGCACCTGCGCGGTGGCAAATCCGGATCTCGGCGAAAGCGGTGGCGGGGCCGCGACGGATGGCCGGCTCAGTGGCCGGCTCAGTGGCCGGCGTCGTCCCAGTTGGCGCCTACGCCGACGGAGACGTCGAGCGGCACCGACAGCTGGTAGGCCGAGCCCATTTCCTTACGTACCAGGGCTTCGACGTCGCCCCGCTCGCCGGGAGCGATCTCGAGCACCAGCTCGTCGTGCACCTGCAGCAGCATCCGCGACCGCAGCCCGGCTGCGGTCAGAGCACGGTCGACCCCGAGCATCGCCACCTTGATGATGTCCGCCGCCGAACCCTGGATCGGGGCGTTCAGAGCCATCCGTTCGGCCATTTCGCGGCGCTGCCGGTTGTCGCTGGCGAGGTCGGGCAGGTAACGGCGGCGGCCGAGGATCGTCTCGGTGTAGCCCACCCTGCGGGCCTCGTCGACGACGTCGTGCAGGTAGTCGCGCACCCCGCCGAACTGCTCGAAGTACGCCGTCATGTGCTCGCGGGCCTCGTCCGGCGTGATCTTCAACTGCTGCGCCAAGCCGTACGCCGAGAGGCCGTAGGCGAGCCCGAAGTTCATCGCCTTGACCCGCCGCCGCAGCTCGGAATCGATGGTGTCCAGTGGCAGCGCGAACACCCGGGCCGCCGTCGCCGCGTGGAAGTCGACTCCGGACTTGAACGCCGCGATCAGGCCGGCGTCCTTGGACAGGTCGGCCATGATCCGCATCTCGATCTGGCTGTAGTCCACGGTCATCAGTGACTCGAAGTCCGGGCCGACGACGAACGCCGCGCGGATCCGGCGGCCTTCGGCGGTGCGGATCGGGATGTTCTGCAGGTTGGGGTCGGCGGCCGAGAGCCGGCCGGTCGCGGCGACCGTCTGGGCGAACGTGGTGTGGATTCGGCCGCCGTCGTCGACCATCGGGATCAGCGACTCGACGACGGTCTTCAGCCGCGCGGCATCTCGATGGCGGAGCAGGATCTCGGGCAGCGCGACGCCGGGTTCCTGCTCGGCGAGCCAGGCCAGCGCGTCGGCGTCGGTCGTGTACCCGGTCTTGATCCGCTTGGTCTTCGGCAGCGACAGCTCCTCGAACAGGATCTGCTGCAACTGCTTGGGCGAGCCGAGGTTGAACTCGTGCCCGAGGAAGGCGTATGCCTCCTGCTCGACGTCCTTGACCCGGGCCGCGAGCTCGGAGTGCAGGTCGGCCAGCCGGTCGCGGTCCACCGCGATGCCGGTCTCCTCCATCGCTGCCAGGACGCCGGCGAGCGGCAGCTCTAGCTCGGCCAGCAGCCGGGTTGCCCCCCGGCTCTCCAGGTCGTCGTCGAGCGCGCGGGCGAGGTCGGCGACGGCGCGGGCCCGCACCACCTCGGTCTGGCCGATCGCGGTGTCGGCGGCGTCGGCGTCGAGGTCGAAGGCGAGCTGGTCACCTGGCTCGTCCGAGCGCAGCTCGCGGCGCAGGTAGCGCAGGGTGAGGTCGGCGAGATCGAAGCTGCGCTGTCCGGGCAGGGCCAGGTAGGCGGCGAGCGCTGTGTCGCTGGTGACGCCTTCGAGCTGCCAGCCGCGTGCGTGGGCGGCGAGCAGCGGCCCCTTGACGTCGTGCACCGCCTTCGGCGCCGACGGGTCCGCCAGCCAACCCACCAGCGCCCTCTCGTCGTCGTCGGTGAGCTGGGTGACGTCCGCGTATGCGCCGTCGTGGCCTTCGACGGCGAGCGCGACACCAGACACGTCCCCGGTCCCCCGCCCCCAGCGACCGCGGAACGCGAGGCCGGTGCGCTGGCCGGTACGGGCATGCTCCTCGATCCAGGACGCGAGGTCGCCGGGCGCGAGCACCGTCCCCTCGACGTCGAAGCCGGCCTCGGCCTCGGGCTCGGCCGCCGTCAGGGTCGCAAACAGCCGCTCGCGCAGCACCCGGAACTGCAGGTTGTCGAAGAGGGCGTGCACCTCGTCGCGGTCCCAGCTCGCGCGCGCGAGCTGGCCGGGCTCAACGTCGAGGGACACGTTGCGCACCAGTTCGGTCAGCGACCGGTTGCGCAGCACCGACGCCAGGTTGTCCCGCAGCGCGTCGCCGATCTTGCCGCGCACCTCATCGACCCGGTCGACCAGTGACTCCAGAGATCCGAACTCGCGCACCCACTTCGCCGCTGTCTTCTCCCCGACGCCGGGTATGCCGGGCAGGTTGTCGCTCGGGTCTCCGCGCAGCGCAGCGAAATCGGGGTACTGGCGCGGGGAGAGCCCGTACTTCTCCGCCACGGCGTCGGGGGTGAACCGGGTCAGCTCGGAGACACCCTTGCGCGGGTACAGGACGGTGACGTGATCGGACACCAGCTGCAGCGCGTCGCGGTCACCGGTACAGATCAGCACGTCCATGTCGAGGTCCTCGGCCTGGACGGTGAGCGTCGCGATGACGTCGTCGGCCTCGAATCCCTCGGCCGTCACGACCGGGATCCGCAGTGCCTCCAGGACCTCACGGATCAGGCTGACCTGGCCCTTGAAGTCGGCCGGCGTCTCCGATCGGCCCGCCTTGTATTCGGCGTAGGTCTCGGACCGGAACGTCGTCCGCGACACGTCAAAGGCGACGGCGAGGTGAGTGGGCTCCTCGTCCCGCAGCACGTTGATCAGCATCGAGGTGAAGCCGTAGACGGCGTTGGTGGGTTGGCCGGTCGTCGTGGAGAAGTTCTCCACCGGCAGGGCGAAGAACGCGCGGTAGGCCATCGAGTGGCCGTCGATGAGCAGCAGCCGCGAGGAGTCGGTCACGGTGGCCCAGTCTAGGGTCGCGCTACGACGAACCGAGACGCTGTAGTTCACCTCGACACAGGGAGACACCCGTGGCCTACGTCGATGAACTGCGGGCCGCGATGCGGGCGGCCGACCAGCTGGTCGGCCGGATGGGCATCGAGATCACCGACTGGACGCCGGATCGGATGGTCGCGACGATGCCTGTCGACGGCAACCGGCAGCCCTACGGCCTGCTGCACGGCGGCGCGTCCTGCGTTCTGGCCGAGACGCTCGGGTCGGTGGCAGCCGGCATGGCGGCCGGCGCCGGCCGGGTGGCCGTCGGCGTCGAGATCAGCGCTACGCACCACCGGGCGGCCACCGAGGGCACCGTGACCGGCGTCTGCGCCCCGCTGCACGTCGGCCGCACGATGGCGAGCTACCAGATCGCGATCAGCGACGCCACCGACCGGCGGGTGTGCACCGCCCGGATGTCCTGCGTGCTGCGCGACGCCGTTCCGGGCCGCTAGTGGTGCCGGTCGTCACCACTAGTTGCCTGTCTAGCCGGCGTTGCGACCGGACAGCCGCCGAACCCGCAGCGACCGCGCCAGGCTGATCCCGGCGGGCGGTCGCGGCGACTGGATCCGGCGAAGCCGGCGCACGCCGCTGACGTCGACCTGGTTGGCGGGACCGAGCGTGCGGCGCAGCGTCGAGACCGACGCGATCCGACGGGTGATCAGCGGAGCGAAGCCGAGCCGGGCGAAGAACCGATGGACCTCGCGGCCGCTGACGGCGACGCCGACGACGACCTGGTCGCAGCCGATCTCGTCGGCATGGGCGAGTGCGGCACCGACCAGCCGGTGACCGGCGCCCCGCCGGCGGTGCTCCGCCGCGACGATAAGGTGACTCACCGACAGCGCCGAGCTCCCGAACATCTCGCTGGCGGTGTCGCGGGCGAACACGGCGAAACCGATGGCGGTATCGGTGCCGGCGTCGACCGCGAGCACCAGCGCCCGTGTCGGGTCGGCGAGCAGCGAGTCGTAGCGATCGCGAGTGTCGGGTTCCCCTGCCTGCAAAGGGAATCGCGGATAGTTCGCGGCACGTCCACCGGTCGACTCCCGCAGCTCGCCCGCGAGGCGGAGGACGGCGTCGAGATCATCGGGGCCTGCGACTCGCACCATGACGTTGCCTCTGGACACCGGCGCCTCCTGGGACATCGAACCATCGCAATGCCCCCGAGCCTGATCGCGACGATATCGTGATCACGACCGGGCGTCACCAGGTGATCTTGAGCGGCCCGCTGGCCAGCGTCTCGCGGTCAGCCGACCGACGGGGTGCCTTCAGGCTCATCGGTTGGCGTGGCCGCGATCTGGTGGCGGGTCTCCTCGGACGAGAGCCGGCTGCGGATCGCCAGCCAGTAGATGAACGCCGACCATGCCAGCAGGACGATGAACGCCCATCCGAACCCCAGGTTGTTCTGCTGGCCCTGCGGGGTGTCGTCAGAGCTGTAGATGCCCTGCCAGGAGACGACGACCAGGCCGGCGAACCACAGCAGGATCCACCAACCGTGCCGAAGGTGGAAATGCTGCGCCCGGAAGGCCGGGCTGATGCACTGCAGGCCGAAGAGCACCAGCCCGATGCCGACGGCGGCGAACAGCTTCCAGTCCAAATCCCAGCCGGCCCAGTAAACCATCAGGTTGGCCGAATAGAAGGCGAGGAACGGAATCGTGTGCCCGCCCGGCAGCCGGAACGGCCGTTCGTACTCGGGAATCTGGTGGCGCATCGCCGCGAGGACCAGCGATCCGGAGCCGAAGGAGAGCACGGTGGAGTTCGTGACGAAGCCGACCAGTCTGTTCCAGCTCGGGAACGGCAAGAAGATGAACAGGCCGACGACGAACGCGAGCGCGACACTCGCCCACGGCACGCCTCGGCTGCTGGTCCTCGCGAGCGCCTGTGGCGCGTTCTTGTTCCGTCCCATGGCGTAGGACAGCCGCGCCGTCACCGTGGTGTAGATCAACCCGGTGTCGGCCGGGGAGATGACGGCGTCGACCAGCAGGATCTTGCCCAACCAGGCCAGCCCGATGAAGCCGGCTATCGCCGCGAGCGGACCGGCGTCGTTGGTGAAGGCCAGGTTGGCCCAGCCATGAGACTTCGCAAGGTCAGCTGGCCGCACTGCGGCGATGTAGGCGATCTGCAGCCCAATGTAGATCACCGCGCAGATCGCGATCGAGCCGATCACTGCCAGCGGGATGTTTCGCTTCGGGTTGTCGGTCTCGCCGCCGAGTTCGACGCCTTGGCGAAAGCCGAGGAAGGAGAAGATGATTCCGGACACGACGATCGCGTGCACCATGCCCTTGCCGCCGGCGGGTGCGAATCCGTACTGGCTGAAATTCTTGGTGTGGAATGCGGCGACCAGGAAGCCGATGATCGTCGCGACGATGATGGCGAGCTTCCACCAGACGACGATGTTGTTCAGCCGCGCGAACCAACGAATGCCGACCAGGTTGATGAACGAGAAGATCAGCATGCCTAGCGCGGCCAGCAGGTAGCCGGCCGGCCAGGTGAGCAGGTGCTGGGTCTTGTCGCCGTTCGGCGAGCGGGTCAGCCAGGGCGCGTAGCTGCTGGCATAGGTGATCGCGCCGAGCACCTCGATTGGCGCGACCACGGCCGCGGCCAGCCAGGTCACCCAGCCCAGGGTGAAGCTCGCGAACGACCCGAACGAGTAGTGCGGGAAGCGCGCGACACCACCAGAGACCGGGAACATCGCCCCGAGCTCGGCGTACACCAGGCCGATCAGCATGATCATCACCGCGCCGAGCAGCCAGGAGAAGATCGCCAGCGGACCGGCGATCGACGAGGCGTTGAACGCCCCGAACAGCCACCCCGAGCCGATGATCGAACCGACCCCGGCGAACAGCAGGCCGACCGGCCCGATGTGGCGATTGAGGCCGCTGCTCGCGTCCTCCGGTGAGACGAGCGTCGCCGTTGATCCCGCGGGACTCTCTGCAGTGGCCATCTCGTACGCCTCCTCGAGCGACGACCACGAACCGCCTACGGCCCGCGGCGTATCGACGACTGGCACCTTAGGCGGGTATCGGTCTGAGTGCACGCACCTGCGCCGGTCACGACGTGTCGGTGCGCTCCTCCGGCTGCGGCGCTGCACCCAGGTAGGCGTCCCGCACGGCCGGTTCGTAGAGCAGGTCATGGGCGGCACCGGACATCACCACCCGGCCGGTCTCCAGCAGGTAGGCGCGGTCGGAGAGCTGCAGCGCGGATGACGCATTCTGCTCCACCAGCAGGATCGTCGTACCGGAGTTGTTGATCTCCCGCAGGATCGCGAAGATCTGGGTGACGATCAACGGCGCGAGGCCCATCGACGGCTCGTCGAGCAGCAGCAGCTTCGGATGCGCCATCAGCGCCCGCCCGATCGCGAGCATCTGCTGTTCGCCACCCGAGAGCGTCCCGCCCTGCTGGCGGCGGCGTTCGGCCAGCCGGGGGAAAAGCGAGAAGGCCCGGTCGAGATCCGCCGCCGGTGGCTTGCCGCGGATATACGCGCCCATCTCGAGGTTCTCCAGAACCGTCATGCCCGGGAAGATGCCGCGGCCCTCCGGCGCCTGACACAGGCCGAGCTGTACCCGGCGGTGGCCCGCGAGCTTGGTAATGTCCTGGCCGTCGAAGACGATGGACCCTGCGGTGGGGCGACGCAGCCCGGAGATCGTCTTCAGCGTCGTCGTCTTCCCTGCGCCGTTGGAGCCGATCAGGGTGACGATCTCGCCCTCGTCTACCTGCAACGACAGGCCCTTGATGGCCTCGATCTTGCCGTAGTGGACCTGCAGGTCGGCTATCTCAAGTAGCATCTGCCGGCGCTCCGAGATAGGCCTCGATGACGCGTGGGTCGGTGCGGACGGCGGATGGCGTGTCGTCGGCGATCTTCTGGCCGAAGTCCAGTACCGCGACGCGGTCGCTGACCTGCATGACCAGGCCCATGTCATGCTCGATCAGGAAGACTGTCACGCCGATGTCGCGGATCTTGCGGATCAACACGCCGAGCTGCTCCTTCTCGGCCGGGTTCATCCCCGCCGCCGGTTCGTCCAGCAGCAGCAGACGCGGTTGCGTCGCGAGCGCGCGCGCGATCTCCAGTCGCCGCTGATCGCCGTAGGACAGGCCCTTGGCGGTGTCCTCGGCAACCCGAGTGATGCCGACGAGATCGAGCAGCTGCATGCCGCGTTCGCGGCCGTCGCGTTCCTCCCGGCGGTGGCGACGCAGGCCGAGTGCCGCGCCCACGACGCTGGAGTCGTGTCGCGCGTCGGCGCCGACCATCACGTTCTCCAACGCCGACATGTTGTCGAAGAGCCGGATGTTCTGGAACGTGCGTGCGATGCCGACGCGGGCGACCTCGTGCGGCCGCTTGCCGGAGATCTTCGCGCCGCCGAACCACAACGATCCCGCCGTCGGGCGATACACCCCGGTGATCAGGTTGAATACGGTCGTCTTGCCTGCGCCGTTGGGACCGATCAGGGCGAAGATCGCACCCTCCGGCACGCCGAGGTCGACTTCGGAGAGGGCCGTGACGCCGCCGAACTGCTGGGTGACCGTGCGCAGCTCCAGCAGGGCCGCCGACTCGGTCACGGCGCTGCCTCGCTCTCGACGGCCCCGGTCTGGACGGCGTCGGTCTCGACCGCCTCGATCCGGACGGCCTGGGTCTGGGCGCCGCCGACCCCGCCGCCGAGGCTGCCCATGCCTCCGGTGCCTTCGGCCAGCTCGGCTCGTCGGCGCCGGGACGGCAGCAGGCCCTCGGGCCGCACGATCATCATCAGCACGAGCGCGCCGCCGAAGGCGAGCACGCGGTAGTCGGCGAACCCGCGGAACCGCTCCGGCAGCCAGGCGACCAGGAAGGCGCCGAGAATGACGCCGGCGAGGTTCCCAGATCCGCCGAGCACGACAGCGACGACGATGTAGCTGGACAGCAGGAACGGGAAGTCCTCGGGCGTGATGGAGATGGTCTGCGCGGCGAACAGAACGCCGGCCGCACCGCCGATGCAGGCGCCGATCGCGAAGGCCCAGAGCTTGAACCGGAACGTCGGGACGCCCATCACCTCGGCCGCGTCCTCGTCCTCGCGGATCGCCGCCCATGCGCGGCCTACCCGGCTGCGCTCCAGCCGCTTCACCAGCACGATCGCCAGGATGATCATCACCAGGACGAGGTAGTAGAACGGCTTGGTCGTCGCGACGTTGAACTGCAACGCCGAGAACGAACCGACGCTCGGCGGGTTCGGGATGCCGGACAGGCCGCGCGGGCCGCCGGTGAAGTTCAGGTTGTTTGCGGTGATGCGGATGATCTCCCCGAAGCCGAGCGTCACGATCGCCAGATAGTCACCACGCAACCGCAGCGTCGGCGCGCCGAGAATCACGCCGGCCACCGCGGCCGCCGCGATGCCGCACGGCAGGATCACCCAGAAGTCCCATTTCAGGGAGAGCCCGATCTTGCCCATCGTGTACCCACCGATGGCGAAGAAGGCGACGTAACCGAGGTCGAGCAGACCGGCCTGACCGACGACGACGTTCAGCCCTATCGCGAGCAGGATGTAGACACCGATCGGGTAGAACAGGATCGCCGACCAGTCGCTCTGCGGGCTCATGAACGAGCCGATGGAATCGGCGGGCAGGGCGAAAGCTGCGACGATCGCGATGACGTAGACGACGTAGCGCGCGGGCGTGGGCAGCCGGGACCAGCGGTCCGAAATCGGCCCGATGACGTCGGGCAGCCCGATGCGTCTCACGCGCGGGCCCGGGTGAGCTTCTCGCCGAGCAGGCCGGTCGGTCGAACCATCAGCACCAGCACCAGCACGGTGAAGGCGATGACGTCCTTCCACTGCGCGCCGAAGACACTGCCGCCGTAGTTCTCGATCAGGCCCAGCGTCAGGCCGCCGAGCAGGGCGCCGCGGATGTTGCCGATGCCGCCAAGCACGGCGGCGGTGAACGCCTTGATGCCCAACAGGAATCCGACGTTGTACTGCGTCAGCTCGAAGTAGTTGCCGTAGAGCATCGCGGCGACGCCGGCCATCATGCCGCCGACCAGGAACGTGATCATCACGATGCGGTCGATGTTGACGCCCATGAGCACGGCGGTGTCAGGGTCCTGCGCGGTGGCCCTGACGCCGCGCCCCAGTCGGCTCCCGTTGACGAACCGGTCCAGCGCGAGTGCCATCACCAGGGCGGCGACGACGACCAGCACCTTGTCCGCGCGCACCTGGCCGCTGCCGATATGGAAGAGCACCGTCTTGTTCATCAGCGGCGGGAAGGACAGCAGGTCGCGTCCGTAGCGCAGCGCGAAGACCTCCTGCAGGAAGAACGACGCGCCGATTGCCGAGATGAGCGCGGCGAGACGGGACGAGCCGCGCTTGCGCAACGGCCGGTAGGCGACCCGCTCGAGCACTACCGCGGTGATACCTGAACCGGCCATGCCGGCGAGACCCATCAGGATCAGCACGCCCACCAGCGCGAAACCGGTCTCCGCGTGCGTGATTCCCAAGCCGTGCAGGGTGAACAGGCTCGCGAACGTGCCCACCATGAACACTTCCGAGTGCGCGAAGTTGATCAGACGCAGGACGCCGTACACGAGGGTGTAACCAAGGGCGATCAGCCCGTAGATCGACCCGATCGTGAGGCCGTCGATCGTCGACGGCCAGAACTGCGTCACGAACGCATGCACGCGACCAACCTCGTCCTCGGATCCGGGCGGTCGGCGGAGAGTGGCTCCGCCGACCGCCGGGTCGGCTCGGATAGCGGCGGCGCTGCCGCCCGATCAACGGGCTGGATCAGCCAGCGGGGACCGGCTTTGCCGTCGACGTCGGACCGAGGAACTTGATCTTGTCGTTGACGACTTCGCTCATGAACAGCAGGCTTTGCGACAGCTCGCCGGTCGAGTTGAACTTGATCGGCTTCGAGACACCCTGGTAGTCAATGGACGCGACGTAGGTGTTGATGTCCTGCGCCGACTTCTTCCCGTTGTCGATCGCCTGCAGCAGGATGTTCCCGACGTCGTAGCCCTCGGCGGAGTAGGTGGCCGGCTCGGAACCCCACTTCGCGACGTAGGCCTTCTCGAACGCCTGCACCTTTGGGTTGGTCGATCCCACGGCCGAGGAACAGGTGCAGGAGAGCAGCGCGCCGTTGGCGGACGCGCCACCCTGGTCGGCGATCTTCTGGTCCAGCGATCCGTCCCCGGAGACGAACGTCGCCTTGACGGTCGCCGCCCGCATCTGCTTGACCAGCCGGGCCGCGGCGTCGTAGTAGCCGCCCAGGAACACGACGTCGGGGTTGGCCGCCTTGATCGCGTTGACCGTCGTCGAGTAGTCCGAACCCTTCGGGTCGATGCTGCCGTTCTTGACGGTCGCGCCGTCGGTCTTCAGCTGCTTGCGCACGGCGTCGGCGAGGCCGAGACCGTATTCGCTCTGGTCGTCGATGACGTAGACGCTCTTGGCGCCCAGCGTCTTTGCGATGAAGTCGGCGTCACCGGGACCCTGCACGTCGTCGTTGGCGAGTACGCGGTGGAAGTACTTCCAGCCGCTCTGCGCCAGCGCGACGGCGGTGGCCGACGCCGACACGAACGGGATCTTCGCCGCGTTCAGGATCGGGTCGGCCGTCTTCGACTCACCGGAGAAAGCCGGACCGATGACGGCGACATCCTTGTCCTGCACGACCTTCTTGGCCTGCGAGGACGCCTGCGTCGCATCACCCTGGGTGTCGTACTTCTTCAGCGTCACCTTGGTAACGCCGCTCTTGGCGTTGTGCTGGTCGATCGCGAGCTTGGCGCCGTTGTAGATGTTGATGCCGAGCTGCGCGTTCGATCCCGTCAGGGCTCCCATGAACGCCAGCGTCGGCGTGCCGCCGCCGCCGCTGTTCTTGCTCTTGCCGCAGCTCGTGGACGCGGCCACCACCGCCACGACGGCTACGACTATCCCGATCATGCGAGCAGATCGTCTGGCCACGTTATTGCCTCTCTCCACCCGGCGACGGCCGGCCGCTCCCGAATGGCGGAACGATAGCCGCTGATTGTCACGATCGCACCCACGACACGGAATTCCTCAGCATCGCTAGGCTACGCCGGCAGCGGACCGCCGGCGGACCGGTCAGATGGCCGACAGGTCGCTGCCGGCGCAGACGACAGCCTCGGCGACCGCCCGCATGGTCGTGCGACGGTCCATGGCTGTGCGCTGGATCCAGCGGAACGCCTCCGGCTCAGTCATGCCGTGGTCGGTCATCAGCACGCCCTTGGCCCGGTCGACCGACTTGCGAGCCTCGAGTCGCTCCTTCAGATCGGTGACCTCGCTTTCCAGCGCGAGCACCTCGGCGTGGCGACAGACGGCCATCTCTACGGCCGGGATCAGGTCGTCCTTGCTGAACGGCTTCACCAGGTAGGCCATCGCGCCGGCGTCGCGGGCCCGCTCGACCAGGTCGCGCTGGCTGAAGGCGGTGAGGATGACGACGGCGGCGATGCGCTCGCCGGCGATCAGCTCGGCGGCGGCGATGCCGTCCAGCCCGGGCATCTTCACGTCGAGCACGACCAGGTCGGGCCGCAACTCACGGGCCATCGCGACCGCCTGCTCACCGTCGGCCGCCTCGCCGACGACCTCGTAGCCCTCCTCCTGGAGCATCTCCTTGACATCGAGGCGGATCAGCGCCTCATCCTCGGCGATGAGGGCGCGGCGGGCAGCAGCCACCGGGTCTCCAAGCGGGCGATCGGGCGGTCGGCAGGCACGGTGGCCGTGGACCGCTGCGGGCACGGATGGGTAACGCTCGGGGCAGCCTATCGGTGTAGGGCGGTGTCGGCGGCAGCCTGCCGAAGGGGATCACGCGCGTGGCGGGTGGTCCCCTTCCCTCATGCGGCGACCATACGATGCCCGCGCGCTGCGGTCGGACGGCGGGCATCCCGTCCTGCTCAACCGGGCGGCTGCGGCAGACCACTAGACTGCCCCGGCGGCCGGTCGTCCGTACATCGCGCCCTCGTAGCCCAACCGGTAGAGGCAACGGACTCAAAACCCGTCCAGTGTGGGTTCGAATCCCACCGAGGGCACATTCCGAACTCGCGGGGCGCGGCGGCCTACCTCCTACGCTGGCGGGATGCGACCAGTGACTGGCGAGAGCGGTTGCCAGCCGGGCCCCCGGCACATGAGCCCCGATGAGTTCCGGGCGGCCGGCCGCGAGGTCGTCGAGTGGGTCGCCAGCTACCTGGAGCGGATCGAGACGTTCCCCGTGCTCTCCCGGGTGGCGCCGGGCGACATCAGACGCCGGCTGCCGGCGCATCCGCCGCAGTCTGGCGAGGCTTCGGACGGTTTCGCCTCGCGGTTGCTCGCCGACGTCGACGGCGCCGTCCTCCCGGGCATCACGCACTGGCAGCACCCGAGCTTCTTCGGCTACTTCCCGGCGAATGCCTCCGGGCCGGCCATGCTGGGCGATCTGCTCGCTTCCGGACTCGGCGTGCAGGGCATGTCGTGGATCACCAGTCCGGCCTGCACCGAGTTGGAGCAGGTGGTGGTGGACTGGCTCGCCGACCTGCTCGGCCTGCCGGCGGGCTGGCACGCCGACGGGCCGGGCGGCGGCGTCATCCAGGACACCGCGTCGACGGCCACGTTCACGGCGGTGCTGGCGGCGCTGCACCGGGCGAGCGACGGACGCACCGCGACCGAGGGAGTGGGATCGGGGCGCTACGCCGTCTACACCTCGATCGAGGCTCACTCGGCCGGGATCAAGGCGGCCCGGATGGCCGGGCTCGGCAGCGCGGCGGTGCGGCAGATCGAGGTCGATGCGAAGGACTTCGCGATGTCGGTGCCAGCGCTGGCGCAGGCACTCGCCGCCGACCGGGCGGCCGACGTCACGCCGGCGATCATCATCGCGACGGTGGGTACGACGTCTACCACCGCGATCGATCCGATCCGGGCGATCGGCACGCTGGCGCGCGAACACGGCGTCTGGCTGCACGTCGACGCAGCCTATGCCGGGGTCGCGGCCGTCTGCCCCGAGTTGCGCTGGATCCTCGACGGCGTCGGCGAATTCGCCGATTCGATGTGCACCAACCCGCACAAGTGGCTGCTGACGAACTTCGACTGTGACGTGTTCTGGGTCGCCGATCGCACCGCGCTGACCGGCGCGCTCTCCGTGCTGCCGGAGTTCCTGCGCAACGCCGCAACCGACTCCGGCGCCGTCGTCGACTACCGAGACTGGCATCCGCAGCTCGGCCGCAGGTTCCGGGCGCTCAAGCTCTGGGCGGTGCTGCGTTGGTACGGCGCGGACGGCCTCCAGGCCCACATTCGCCGGCACGTGGAGTTGGCACAGGCTTTTGCCAGCTGGGTCCGCGACGATGCGCGCTTCGTCCTCGTCGCTCCGCACCCGCTGTCGCTGGTGTGTTTCCGGGTAGCGGGTGACGACGATGCGGCGGACAGACTCACGTCCGCGCTGCTCGACGCGCTGAACGCGGGCGGACGATTGTTCGTGACTCACACCCGCGTCGGCGGCCGGATGACGATCCGCCTCGCGATCGGCGGCCTGCTCACGACCGGGCAGCACGTCCGCGACGCCTGGCGCGACATTCAGGAAGCCGCTGATAGCATCCTGACCGCATGACCGGAAACCTTGCGATGGCGGGTGAGCCGGCGCTGCACTGGGGTGAATACGGCTACCTCGGCCTGGCCTTCATCCTGTCGGCACTGATTGGCCTCGAGCGCGAGATGCGCCAGCGCAGCGCGGGTCTGCGCACCCACACGCTCGTCGGTCTCGGCGCCGCTCTGATCACGATCGTCTCCAAGTACGGCTTCTCCGACGTCCTCTCACCTGGCCACGTCGTGCTCGACCCGTCCCGTGCCACCGCGCAGATCGTCTCCGGCATCGGCTTCATCGGCGGTGGATTGATCTTCGTCCGGCGCGACGCCGTCCGCGGCCTGACCACCGCGGCGACGATCTGGCTCGCGGCCGCCGTCGGGATCGCGGCCGGATCCGGTCTGGTGTGGATGGCGGTCGCCGCGACCGGCGGGCACTACCTGATCGTGTTCGCGCTTCCGCCGCTGAGCAAGGCGATGCAGCGTGCCCGCCGGTTGCCGACGTTGCTGCGGATCGACTATCTCGATGGCCGGGGCGTGCTGCGCCTGATCCTGGTCGAGACGACGGCTCGTGGCTTCACCGTCGACGAGGTGTCCACCGAACGGGCACCGATGCCCGCCAGCGCGCACGCCGAGGCGCGGCACGGCGCCGGTCGAGACAAGGACGACGACCATGCGGGGGTCGCCGGCGTCGCGATCGTCTCCATGTTGCTGCGAATCAGCGGCCGCGGATCGCTGACCGAGCTCGCGGCGGCCCTGTCCGAGGTAGACGGTGTGACGGCGGTCAGCGCGGGCAACCCGGAGAGCGTCGCGGACTAGTGTCCACGGGACACTAGCGGCCGTCAGCTCCGAGCGATCCGCAGCAGACCTTCCTGCACCACCGTGACGACGTGGTCCCCCGCCCGGGACCAGAACCTGCCGATCGCGAGGCCACGCCCGCCAGTGGCCGACGGGCTCTCCGAGGTGTACAGCAGCCATTCATCGAAGCGGAACGGCCGGTGGAACCACATCGCGTGGTCGAGGCTAGCCGGCAGCACCCGATCGGCGCCGAACGCGACACCGTGCCGCACCTGCACCGAATCGAGCAGGGTGAGGTCGCTTGCGAAGGTGAGCGCGCAGGCGTGCAGCAACGGATCGTCGGGCAGTGGACCGGCCGACCGCATCCACACCCGGCTGCGGGCATCGCGAGGGCCAGCATCGCGCTGCACCCACGGCGGATCGTCGATGTAGCGCAGCTCAATCGGCCGGGGCAGGGTCGCGAAGGCTCCGATCCGCTCGGCATAGGGTGCGATTCGTTCCTCGAAGGTCGGTAGCGACTCGGCGTCCGGCACGTCGGGCATGGGGTCCTGGTGCTCGAACCCTGACTCCGCGGCCTGGAACGACGCGGACAGGCTGAATATCGCCTGCCCGTGCTGCACCGCGACCACCCGGCGGGACGTGAACGACCGGCCGTCGCGGATCCGGTCGACGGTGTAGACGATCGGCAAGGCGGGATCGCCCGGGCGCAGGAAGTAGGCATGCAACGAGTGCACGGCGCGGTCCGGCGGCACCGTCCGCCCGGCCGCCACCAGGGCCTGTCCCGCGACCTGGCCGCCGAACACCCGCTGCAGCGCGGTTTGCGGGCTCACTCCGCGGAAGATGTCCACCTCGATCGGTTCGAGGTCGAGCACCTCGACGAGCTGCGCGAGGGCCGCGTACCCGCCGGCCGCCTCAGCCACGGCTCACCTCGTCGCCGAACCGCCGCAGACGATCGTCGCCCGCCTCATGCGATCGTCGCCACCGGGCGAGCCTAGCGAGCGGCGGTTGGCCGGCCGCCGACCCGGCCGGCGCAGCGGCTGCCGATGCGCACGGCCGCCCGCGCCGCATCCACCGCTGCGGCGCCCGCAATATGGGCGGCGAGGTAGCCGGCGCAGAATGCATCGCCCGCCCCGGTGGGATCGACGGCGTCGATGGTCGGCGCCGGGAACTCGAGCACCGGTTCGCCGCGCTGCGCTAGCACGCAGCCGCGCGATCCGCAGGTCACCACGACCACCGGATAGCTTGCTGCCAGCACCTGCGCGGCACGCACCTGATCGTCGACGCCGGCGAGCACGGCGGCCTCGTCGGCATTGGGCAGGCACAGCGCCGCACCGGCGGAGACGTCGAGGAAGCGGCGCGGGCCGAGCGCACGCAGGCCGGCCTCGGACGCCGGATCCACCGACCAGGCGATCCCGCGCGCGGCCGCCCGCGCGACGAGGTCGAGTACGGCCTCGCGGGACGCATCGGCGAGCAGCGCGTAACCCGAGACGTGCAGGTACACCGCGTCGTCGAGCAGGCTGCTCGGCAGGTCACCGGAGGAGAGGTGAGCGCTCGCGCCCCGGTCGGTGTACATGCTGCGTCGTTCGCCGTCGACGACACAGATCACCGTTCCGGTGGGCAGATCCGCATCGACGGCGAGTCTCGGCTCGACACCGGCGGCGCGCAGGTTGCGCGCGTGCTCGCCGGCGTCCGCCGCCCCGACCCGTGCCGCCAGCCGCACCGGCTGGCGCAGGTGCGCGAGCCAAGCGGCCTGATTGGCACCCGACCCGCCGGGTGTGTGGTGGATGCGCGCCGCCGTGTCGCTATTCGGCGACGCCGATTCGAGCGGCTCGACGACGACGTCGTTGATCACATCGCCAACGACCAGGACGACGCCGCTCATCCCGCCAGCGCGACGGCGATCTGCGCGGCCAGCGCCACGTTGGCCAGGGCGAGCGCGACGTTGACCTTCAGGCTGGCGCCCGCCGTGGCGCGGTGGAAGTGGTCCAGCAGGTACGGCGTGCTCGCCTTGCCGCGCACGCGGTCACGAGCCGCAGCGGCGAGGGCGTCGGACAGCGTGCGGTCGTGCAGCTCGC
>QHCD01000045.1:19231-19366 GCA_003244255.1 Pseudonocardiales bacterium
CCGCCAGTCGACCGGCAGGCCGGAGTCGCGCAGGTAGAAGTTCGGGAACGCGTCGGTGCGATAGCCCAGGACCGTGACGCCGAGCGTCTCGAGCCGCTCGACGGTCGCGGGCACATCGAGGATCGACTTCACGCC
>QHCD01000046.1:0-26441 GCA_003244255.1 Pseudonocardiales bacterium
TTCCAGCTCGACGCGTTCGGGGAGTCGCTGCTGCTGTTCGCCGCGGCCGGTGACGACCGCATCGATGTCGAGGCATGGCAGGCAGTCGAGGTCGCCGCGGCGGCGATCAGCAACCGCTGGACGGAACCCGACGCCGGCATCTGGGAGATCGAAAACCGGCCGTGGACGCACAGCCGCCTCACCTGCGCAGCCGGCCTCCGCGCCATCGCGGCGATCCCGCGGGCCCGCTCCGACGCTGCCGACTGGCTGGCCCTCGCCGACCGCATCGTCGCCCACACCGCATCCCACGCGACCCATCCCACCGGCCGGTGGCAACGCGCACCCGACGAACCGGGTAACGACGGCGCCCTGCTACTCCCCGGCATCCGCGGTGCGGTGCCGGCCGACGACCCACGAACCGTCGCCACTCTGCAGGCCTACACCGACGAGCTCACCGTCGACGGTTACGCATACCGCTTCCGCCACGCCGAGGGACCCCTTGGTGACGCCGAAGGCTCGTTTCTGCTGTGTGGATTCCTGGTTGCGCTCGCAACCCACCAACAGGGCCGAAGGGCCGATGCGATCGGCTGGTGGGAGCGCACCCGCAGCGCGTGTGGACCGGCGGCGTTGATGTCCGAGGAGTACGACATCACCGAACGTCAGATGCGCGGCAACCTGCCGCAGGCATTCGTGCACGCACTGCTGCTGGAATGCGCCGCAGTACTCGGTGACAGCTGAGACCACCCGGCGAGCTGCATCCGCGCCGCAGCAGTTGACCCGTCATAATCCTCGGCAACGACCGGAAGGGGATCCTCGTGCGTCTTGGACTGCCGGAGGACGTCACCTGCTGTCTGTTCGACCTCGACGGCGTGCTGACCAAGACCGCGACGGTGCACTGTGCGGCGTGGAAGCGCGTGTTCGACGGCTTCCTGAAGGCTCGCGACGGCGACGGCTTCCGGCCGTTCGACCCCGAGGCCGACTACGGCGAATACGTCGACGGGAAGCCGCGCGAGGACGGCGTGCGCGACTTTCTCGCCTCCCGCGACATCCGGCTGCCCAACGGCTCGCCCGAAGACTCCCCCGACACCGACACCGTGTACGGACTCGGGAACCGCAAGAACGTCGAGTTGGTGCGCTGCATCGACACCGACGGCGTCGAGGTCTACGACGGTTCGCTCGCCTACCTGCGGGCGGCGAAAAGGGCCGGGCTCCGGCGATTCGTGGTGTCGTCGAGTGCCAACACCGAACTGGTGCTGAGGGTGACCGGCCTGGCCGATCTCGTCGAGGGCCGGATCGACGGCGTCACGCTCGCCGAGCAACACCTGCGCGGCAAGCCGGCGCCGGATTCCTTCCTGGCCGGCGCGAAACTCGCGGGCGTCCCGGCCGGACAGGCCGCCGTGTTCGAGGACGCGCTCGCCGGCGTGCAGGCCGGACGCGACGGCGGCTTCGGTTACGTCATCGGCGTCGACCGGGTCGGTCACGCCGCCGGGCTGCGGGCCCACGGCGCCACCGTCGTCGTCGAGGATCTCGCCGACCTCCTCGATGACGGAGCAGAGGGAGCCGACCGTTGATCATCCAGCCTCGGTTCGTGACCGAGCCATGGTGCGTGCGAGAGCTCGGACTCAACCTGGCCCAGCTGGCGCAGTCCGAATCGGTTTTCGCCTTGTCCAACGGGCACATCGGCGTCCGCGGCAATCTCGATGAAGGTGACCCGAGCGGGCTGCCCGGCACCTACCTGAACTCGTTCTACGAGCGGCGACCGCTCCCGTATGCCGAGGCGGGCTACGGCTATCCCGAGTCCGGCCAGAGCGTCCTCAACGTCACCAACGGCAAGCTGATCCGTCTGCTCGTCGACGACGAACCGCTCGACCTGCGATACGGCGAGCTGCACCACCACGAGCGCATCCTCGACCTGAAGTCCGGCCTCTTGCACCGGATCATGGAATGGGAATCGCCGTCCGGGCGGATCATCCGGCTGCGGTCGACCCGACTGGTGTCCTTTACCCAGCGGGCGATCATGGCGGTGCGTTACGAGATCGAGGCGGTCGGCGCGCCCACCCGAGTGGTGTTGCAGTCCGAGCTCGTCGCCAACGAGGATCTGCCGACCCATTCGGCCGACCCACGCGCCGCTGAGGTGCTGGATCATCCGCTGGAGGCCGAAGAACACAGCGCGAGCAGTAATCGATCGCTGCTGATCCACCGCACGAGGGTCAGCGACCTGCGGATGGCCGCTGGCATGGACCATCTGATCCACGGTAAGGACGGCGTCGGCGCGAACACCTACATCCAGCCCGACTGGGCCCGGCTCACCGCCGGGACGCAACTCAAGCCCGGCGAGCGGTTGGGCATCACCAAGTTCGTTGCGTACGGATGGTCGAGCCAGCGTTCGCTGCCGGCGCTGCGCGACCAGGTCGACGCCGCACTCTCAGCGGTCCTGCACACCGGATGGGACGGCCTGGTCGACGAGCAGCGCGGTTATGTCGACGAATTCTGGGACGGCGCCGACGTCGATGTCGACGGCGACCCCGTTGTACAGCAGGCGGTGCGGTTCGGACTGTTCCATGTCCTGCAGGCCGGTGCACGGGCGGAGCGGCGGGCTATCGCGGCCAAGGGACTCACCGGTTCCGGTTACAGCGGCCACGCGTTCTGGGACACCGAGACCTTCGTGCTTCCGGTCCTCACCGCGACCGCACCGCACGCAGCCGCCGACGCCCTGCGCTGGCGGCTGTCCACCCTCGAATTGGCTCGCGAGCGGGCGCGCATGCTGCGGTTGCGCGGCGCGGCGTTTCCGTGGCGGACCATTCGCGGGCAGGAGTGCTCGGCCTACTGGCCGGCCAGTACCGCCGGCTTCCACATCAACGCCGACATCGCGCTGGCGGCCGTCCGTTACGTGCACTGGACCGGCGACGCCGACTTCGACCGCGACTGCGCACTGCCGATGCTGGTCGAGACGGCAAGGTTGTGGGCATCGCTCGGCTACTTCGGCGCCGACGAATCATTCCACATCGACGGCGTCACCGGACCCGACGAGTACAGCGCCATCGTCCGCGACAACGCCTACACGAACCTGATGGCGGCCCGGAACCTGCACTACGCAGCCGAAGCCGCCGCCCGGTGGGCGGACGAGGCGAACCGGCTCGACGTCGACGCCGACGAGATCGCGAGCTGGGAGCGTGCCGCAGCGGCCATCGCGCTGCCCTACGACGAGCACCGAAGGGTCCACCAGCAGGATCTCGGCTCGACCGACCGCGAGGTCTGGGACTTTGCGGCGTCGGCACGAGACGACGCCTACCCGCTGATGCTCTACGCGCCGTACTTCGACATCTATCGCAAGCAGGTCGCGAAGCAGGCCGACCTGGTGCTCGCGATGCACTGGTGCGGCGACTCGTTCACCCGTGAGGAGAAGGCGCGCGCCTTCGCCTACTACGATGCCCTCACTGTGCGGGATTCCTCGCTGTCGGCGTGCAGCCAGGGCGTGCTCGCGGCCGAGGTCGGCCACCTCGAGCTGGCTCACGACTACCTCACCGAGGCCGCGTTGATGGACCTGCGGGACCTGGAGCACAACAGCCGTGACGGCGTGCACGTCGCGTCGCTGGCCGGCGCATGGCTCACCCTGGTGTGCGGTTTCGGCGGGCTGCGCGACCACGGCGGACACCTGACCTTCGCGCCGCGGCTGCCACCGACGATCCACCGGATGTCGTTCGCGGTGCGCTGGCGCGGCGCGAAGCTACGGGTCGTCGTGACGCCGCAGGACGCCACGTACTCGGTCGAGAACGGCCACGACCTCACGCTCGGGCTGCGCCATCACGGCGAGGCATTCGAGCTGCACCGCTCCGAGCCTGTCACCCTGGCGATTCCGCCGAGCACACCGCTTACCGGCCGTCCGACGCAGCCGGAAGGCCGGGCGCCGGCGAAGGCCCACTCGACCGAGTGATTGAGCTCAGCCTGCGCACGTTAGCTGCGGCGCCGCGAAATCGGCGTTGTCATACGTGACGCCGTCACCGGCGTCGGTCACCACGACCTGCAGGATGTTCGCGCCGCTGACGTTCTGATCGACGTGGATCGTCGGCGTCGAATTCGTCACGACGCCGCTGTCGTAGACCTTCGTGCCGTCGGTGAATACCTGGTACACAACGGTTCCGGTGCCGCGATCGGAATCATCGAGTCCGAGGTCAGCGGTGAACCGCGTGCAGCTGTCGCCCAGGTAGTAGTCGATCGACGCGTCCGCGTTGGTCCACAGGCCCTTCGCATAGGTGACGCCGTGGATTGCGATCGGGCCGCCATAGTAGTTCTCATCGAGCAGTACCGGGCCGTATCCGTTCGTCGCGGCGAGCCAGGTGAGGTCGGACAGGTACGGGCTCCCGGTCGGCGGCACTTCGACGAGCACACCACCTTGTCCGCTCGTGGCCGCGGGCCGCGTGCCGGACCATCGGTACCTGGCGAACGCGTTCACCTCATAGCTGCCTGCCTTGGTGCCGGCTGGAACGGTGATCGGCCACGATCCGGACACCGACCGTCCAGGTGGAACGACCGCCGCCGTGATCGACGGATGGTCGACCTTCCATCCCGACGGTCCGTAGAGGTGCATCGAGAGCCGCCGCACCGGCACGGTGCCGTCGTTGCGGAACACCGCCGTCGCCGTCACGGTCTGGCCTGGCTTGACGATGTGGTATGTCGACCCGGGGAATGCTGCGGGCGCCTTGACGCTCGCTGCGACGTCGGTCAGCGGCGGGTGGGCGCTCCCGCCGTGGATCGCGGATACCCGATACAGCACCGCGCTGTCGGCCGGAACCGACGACGCGATCGTGCCGCCGCTCTCGAAGGTCTCGTGAGCCCACAGGTCGCGCACGGCGTACGCACTCGACCGAGGTAGGCCTGCGGCGTGCGCGGTAGTGCTGATGGAGCGGGCGGAATCGCTGCGGTTCAGCAGCATCACGGCGCGGTCGCCGTTGGCGAGGGTGCGGATCCACACATCGGCGTCGTTCGTGTGCGACAACCGGGTGGCCTCGGCGCCAAAGCGGTCCTGGTCGATGGCGATGACCTCGCGGTTGGTCAGGATCGCCTTGGTGGCAGCCGACATCGAGCGCAGGTCGTTGCCGGCCAGCAGCGGTGCGGCGAGCATCGACCACGCGCTGAAGTGTGCACGGTCCTCGCCGGTGCTCATCCCGCCGAGGCCGACCTGCAGGATGTCGGGATCGTTCCAGTGGCCGGGCCCAGCTGCGGATGCGAGCGGCGCCTCCTGGTCCAGGTTCGCGAGGATCTGGGCCCAGGTGTCGCCGTAGTCGCCGTTGGTGCGCCACATGTTCGCGATCGCCGGCGCCCAGGTCCATGGCTCGAGGGTGGGATCCCATTCGCACACGCTGAAGAAGATCTGACGGCCGGTGGCCTTCAGCGCCTTGCTGTACTGCGTGTAGAGCTTGATCGCGACCTGCTTCTGGGTCAGGTTGGGGAACTGGTCGAACGGCACGTTGCACCAGTCGATCTTGGCGAAGTCGATCCCCCATGAGGCGAACGTATTCGCGTCCTGCTGCACGTGCCCGAAGCTGCCCGGGTAACCCGCGCAGGTCGCGGTTCCGACGTCCTCGTAGATGCCGAGCTTCAGCCCGCGCGCGTGCACGTAGTCGGCGACGGCCTTGATGCCATGCGGGAACTTGGTTGGATCGGCCTGCAGGTCGCCCTGGGCGTCCCGCTCGTGGGAGAGCCAGCAGTCGTCCAGGTTGACGTAGTCATAGCCCGCGGCCTTCATGCCCGAGCTGACGATCGTGTCGGCGGTCTGCTCGACGAGCTGCTCGGTCAGGTTGCAGCCGAAGGCGTACCAATCGTTCCAGCCCATCGGTGGCGTTGCCCCGAGTTGGCGTGCCGGAGCCGGTGAGCCGGCCGGCGCCGGTTGCTTGGCCGCTGCCTGCGCATCGACCGGGCCCGCGAGCGCGGCCCCGCACAGCACAGCGACCAGCGCACCGCCGGACACAGCGCAGCACCATCTGGACAAGCGGCGGCGGTTGAGCACGATGGACCTCCGGGTCAGGGCAGGCCGATGGCGCGAACACCACGCCGGCGCTGCTGGATGACGACGGCGATGACGAGCAGGAATCCCTGCGCGATGTCCTGCCAGAACGAGTTCACGTTCAAGATGGTCAGGCCGTTCTGCAGCACGCCGAGCAGCAGCACGGCCAGGATGGTTCCCGGAATCGATCCCTTGCCGCCCTGCAGCGACACACCGCCGAGCGCGGCGGCGGTGATCGATTGCAACTCGAGACCCTGGCTACCCGATGTCGGCTGGCCGGAGCCGGTGCGGGCGGTGAGCATGATCCCGGCGATGGCTGCGACCACGCCTGCTGTGACGTAGCAACCGATGACGTAGCGGTTCAGATTGATGCCGGCCAGCCGGGAGGCGGTCGCGTTCCCGCCCATCGCGTAGACGTTGCGGCCGATGTCGGTGTATCGCAGCAGCAGGTGCGCCAGCAGGGCGACGACGACCAGCATCCAGATCAGGGTGGGGATCCCGGCAATGGCACCGCGGGCGATGAAGACGAACGTCGAGTCGGTGCCGGTGTAGCCCTGCGCGCGTCCGTTCGAGACCAGGTTCGCCAGCCCGCGATAGCCGGCGTAGGTCGCCAGGGTCGCGATCACCGCGTTGACCCGGCCGTAGATGATGACGACGCCGTTGAACAATCCGGTGAGCACGCCGACGCCGAGCGCGACGAGAATCCCGACACCTGCGCTGTGCGAGCTCGTGAACACCATCGCCGAGACCACCGACGTCAGTCCCGCCGCGCTGCCGACCGAGATGTCGAGACCGCCGATCAGCATGACGAGGGTCTGCACCACCGCCAGCACGCCGACCACCGACACCGTCGTGCCAATCGTCTTCATGTTGCTGACAAAGAAGAAGTTGCTGTTCTTCGAACCGATGATCGCGACCAGGATGCCGAGCGCGATCAACAGGCTGAGGTTCTGGACACCGACGACGTCGAGCACGCGGCGCAAGCGCGAGCGGGAACGGCGCTCCTGCGGCTGTTCCGCCTCGGCGCGGGTGTCGGTTGTGGACGTCACGGCGTCGCTCCCGCCCCGGCGACGGCGGGCTCGGTCATGGCCAGGGCGAGGATGCGTTCCTCGGTGGCCTCGCGGCGGGAGAGCTCGCCGGTGATCCGACCGGCCTGCATGACGAGAACGCGATCGGCAAGCGCGAGGATCTCGGGCAGTTCCGAGGAGATGACGACGATGGCGACGCCTTCGCCGGCGAGATCGTTGATCACGTGGTAGATCTCGGCCTTGGCGCCGACGTCGACTCCCCGGGTTGGCTCGTCGAGGATCAGCACGCGCGGCCGGCGGGCTAGCCACCGGGCGAGCACGACCTTCTGCTGGTTGCCCCCGGAGAGGTTCGCGACGACCTGTTCGGTCGACGGCGTTCGCACGTTGAGCTGTTCCACGAATCGATCCGCGATCTGCCGTTCCTCGCGGCGGTTCACGATGTGCGCCTTGCTGATCCGCGACAGCACGGCGAGCGAGATGTTGTCGCGCACCGACCGATGCATCAGCAGTGCCTGCGCCTTGCGCTCCTCCGGCGCGAAGCCGATTCCGGCGCGCATGGCGTCGCGCGGGCTACGGATTCGCACCCGAGCACCGTCGACCCGCACCTCGCCCGAACGCGCCGTTGTGTCGCCGACGAGTGCGTGCGCGAGTTCGGATCGCCCGGCGCCGACCAGACCCGCGATGCCGACGACCTCGCCGGCCCGCACGTCGAAGCTGATGTCGGTGACGTCGGCGCTGGAGAGATCCTGCACCGAGAGCACGACGTCGCCCGGGTCGTGCGGCTGGCGGACGAACATGCCGGTGAGGTCGCGGCCGACCATCATCGCAACCACCTCGTCTTCGGACACCGAACCGATGTCGCGCGTTCCGACCACTCCGCCGTCGCGCAGAACCGTTACCCGGTCGGCGATTTCGAAGATCTCCGGCAGCCGGTGCGAGACGTAGAGCACGCTGACGCCGTCGGAACGCAGGCGTCGGATCAGCCGGAAGAGCGTGCGTACCTCGACGTCGGAGAGCGACGACGTCGGCTCGTCGAAGGCGATGATCCGCACCTGCGTGATCAGCGCGCGCAGGATCTCGACCAGCTGGCGTTGTGCCGGCGACAGCCGCGACCCCAGCGCGTCGGGATCGAGCGCACTGCCGAAGCCGAACCGTTCGAGGTCGGCGCGCAGCTTGTCGCGCAGGGCGCGACGGTCGAAGAGGCGACCCTTGCGCGGCAGCCCGCCGACGTAGACGTTCTCGGCCACCGAGACGTGCGGGATGATCTCCGGCTCCTGATAGATCACCCGCACGCCGGCGCGGTGCGCGTCGTTCGGGCTGTCGAGGTGGACCGGCTCGCCGTCGATGCTGATCGTCCCGGTGTCGGGTAGGTAGGCGCCGGAGAGGATCTTCAGCAGCGTCGACTTGCCCGCGCCGTTCTCACCGACCAGCGCCAGCACCTCGCCGGCCCGAGCCTGCACACTCACGTCGCGAAGTGCCCGGACGCCAGCGAATGCCTTGCTCACCGCATCCATCACCAGGCGCACGGCGGCGTCCTGGGCGGTCAACTGCAGCTGCCCATCACCGGCTTCCAGGTCTTCGCGTCGACCATCGTGGTCTTCGCGATCGTCTTGGCCGGCAGCGCCGTTCCGTTCCGCAGCTTGGCCACCAGCGCGCGGATCGCGGCCGCACCGACGTCGGCGCCACCGATGAAGAGTGAGGCCTTGTTGCCGGAGTTCACGCCGGCCTTCCAGTCCTTGCAGTCCAGATAAGCGCCGAGGCCAACGCCGATGATGTTGGCCGCCGCGATGTGGCCGTTCTGCAGCGCGGAGACCACGCCGGTCTCGCTCTCGTCGTTGCAGCCCCACACCAGCCAGTGCTTGACGCTCGGGTTCGCCGTAAGGCCCGCGCCCGCCTTGTTCTGCGCGTCGGTGACGGAGTTGTCGGTGCCGAGCTTGACGATTGGGACAGACGCGCCAGCGGTCTGCTTGAAGCCCTGCTCCTCACCGGCCTCACGCTGCTGGCAGTCTGAGAGGCTCTGTGAGTACGCCGCCATGACCTTCGTGTTCGATGCGCTCCAACCGGCCTGCTTGAAGAGCTTCCCGGCTTCGCGCCCCACCGAAAGACCCATCTGCATGCTGTCGAACCCGACGAACGGTGCGGCCGCGCCGCTGCCGCTGCTGATCGGGTCGTCGGAGGCGACCAGTGGGATGTTCGCGCCCTGCGCGGCCTGGATGATCTGCGGCCCGATCTTCTGGTCGGGCACCACGATCGCAATGCCGTCGACGTGCTGGCCGACCTCCGTGCTCATCGAGCTGATCGCCTTGTTGGAGTCGGTGCCGAGGTTGACGACGTCGACCTTGACGTTGCCGAGCGTGGTGGCTTCGCGCTTGGCGCCGTTGGCCTCGTCGACGAAGTACTGCTGATCACCCTGCTTCTGCAGGTAGGCGATCGTGATCGTGCCCGACTTCGTCGCGCCGCCCGATCCGCTCGGGGTGGCACTACCACCGCCGCCGTTGCCAGACGACTTACCGGACGAGCACCCGGCGACGACGGCGAGCGCTACCGCCGCCGCGATCGCCAGGGTTGCGCGGGTGTTAACCCGACGGAGCAGATGCGGGGAGAACGACATCGTGTGATCCTTTCGTGGGCGCTGGAGGGGCGCGCGCCGGTCCAGCCGGATCATCTCTCCGGACACCATGCAGCGTCGCGTATCGTGTGTCAACACTATTTCAATGTTTTATCTGGGAGTACGGTCGCGGGACGGCGCCGCACCAGCCTCCGTGCCGACGCTCGCCACCTGACTCAAGAGGACGCACGATGGACCGAGCTCCTGCGATGGACGGCCGCGACGGTGCCCGACCCGCGACAGCGCTGCGCGGACTGCACGGCCAGACGGTCGACGCCCTGGGCGCGCGCATCGTCCGCGGTCACTACGAGCCCGGCAGTGCACTCGCCCCCGAGCGGTTGGAGCGGGAATTCGGCATCAGCAAGACCGTCCTGCGCGAGGCACTTCGGGTGCTCGCCGCGAAGGGCCTGGTCGACCCGCGACAAAAGCGCGGCACGATCATCCGCCCGCGCTCGTCGTGGAGCCTGCTCGACGCCGACCTGCTGCGCTGGCAGGGCGGCGAACCCGACGACGCCTTTCTCGCGAACCTCGCGGAGGTGCGGTCGATCGTCGAGCCGGCCGGAGCTCGGCTCGCGGCATCGCGGCACACGGCCGACGACCTGATGGCACTGGGCGATGCGCTGGACGCCATGGGCACGGCGGCCACCGACGCCGGCGCCGTCGTCGAGGCCGATCTGGCCTTTCACCGCGCGCTGCTCGACGCCGCACACAACGAGCTGCTTAGCCGGATGGAGGTCGTGATCGAGGCGGGCCTGCGGGCGCGCGATCAGATCGTGCACAGCGGTGAATCCTGGCCGGACTCGGTACCGGTGCACCGCGCCATCCTCGACGCCGTCGAGTCCGGCGACGGCTCGGCCGCCGCGAGCGCGGTGGAAGCGTTGCTCGAGCAGGCGTCCGTCGACACCGCCGCTGTCAAGCCGTCGAAGCCGGCGTCCCGGCAAGGCGCGTCCCGGCAACGCGCGTCCCGGCAAGGCACGCCCCAGCGAGGCACGACGCGGCTAGGCACGACCCGGCGGAAGGGCACCGGTCGCTCGTGAAGATCACCAAGCTCACGACCTACCTCGTTGCGCCGCGGTGGTTGTTCCTTCGCGTCGACACGGACGAGGGGGTGACCGGCTGGGGTGAGCCGGTCGTAGAAGGTCGGGCGGAGACCGTTGCGAGCGCCGTCGAGGAGTTGGCGGAGATCCTGATGGGCGAGGATCCGCTGCGTATCGAGGACCTGTGGCAGCAGCTGTTCAAGGGCGGCTTCTACCGCGGCGGCCCGATTCTCTCCAGCGCTGTCGCCGGCATCGATCAAGCGCTGTGGGACATCGCGGGCAAGGTGCACGGCGTGCCGGTGCACCACCTGCTCGGCGGGCCGGTGCGCGACCGGGTGCGGATGTACGCCTGGATCGGCGGCGACGAGCCGGCCGAGGTCGCCGACCTCGCGCGCGAGCAGATCGCCGCGGGCTTCACCGCCGTGAAGATGAACGGATCCGGCCCGATGGCGGCGATCGAGACCGCGGCGCGCACCCGCGAGGTGGTCGATCGTCTCGCCGCCGTCCGGGATGCGATCGGCCCCGAGCGCGACATCGTCGTCGACTTCCACGGCCGCATGTCGACGGCGATGTCGCGGCGGCTGCTGCCGCTGCTCGAACCACTGTTCCCGCTGTTCGTCGAGGAGCCGGTGCTGCCGGAGTTCGCCCGCGATCTGCGCGCCCTCGCCGAGAGCACCGCTGTACCGCTGGCCACCGGTGAGCGGCTCTACTCCCGATGGGACTTCCGCGACGTGCTATCGACCGGCATCGCCGTCGCCCAGCCCGACGTCTCCCACGCGGGGGGCATCAGCGAGGTCAGGCGGATCGCCGCGATGGCCGAGAGTTATGACGTCGCGATGGCGCCGCACTGCCCGCTCGGTCCGATCGCGCTGGCCGCCAGCCTGCAGATCGCATTCGCCACGCCCAACTTCCTGATCCAGGAGCAGAGCGTCGGGATCCACTACAACGTCGGCAACGACGTGCTCGACTATCTGCTCGATCCGGCGCCGTTGCGGTTCGTCGACGGCTACGCGAATCCGCTCGTTGGCGCGGGCCTCGGCATCGAGGTGGACGTCGCCGCCGTGGAACGCGCCGCGGAGATCGGCCACCGCTGGCGTGGCACCATCTGGCGGGCGGCCGACGGCTCCCTGCGCGAGTGGTAAGCCCCGAAGCCTGTTGATCATGCGCTTCCGGGACGCAAATACGGCGTGTCGCGTCCCGAAAGCGCATGATCAACACGGGTTTTCCGCGGGTAGTCGTCGCCGACGTCCGGCCCGACGCGCCCATCCGGTCGCCTTCGTTGTGGCGGTGTCGACGCGTCGTGGACCCCGAAGCGATCCCGGATCAGTACCTTCGCGGTAGGTCCCGGACGATCCAGAGAGGCTCGCGGATGGTTGACAGCCCGAAAGCCTCTGCCGAGCGGGGCGAAGGCGGCGAAGGCGGACGGGACGGCGAGGTGCGGTTTCCGGCCGTAGCGGCGATCGTCGTCGCGATCGCCCTGTACACGCTGCTGCCGGGCCAGCTGATCGTCGGCCCCCGGATCGTGGTGCCGGTGCTGGAGGGCTGCTTGCTGGCTGCATCACTGGCCGCGAATCCGCGCCGGCTGACCCGGCAGAACCGGGCCCTGCGCATCCTGTCACTGACCGTTGTGGGTCTGATCGCCGCGAGCAACACGGGCGCTCTGATTCTCCTCGTTGACCAGCTGATCACCGCAGGAAGCTCAAGCGCCGGAACCCTGCTGCTGGCTGCTCTGCAGGTGTGGGCGACGAACGTCATCGTGTTCGGTCTCCTGTACTGGGAGCTCGACCGCGGCGGCCCGGTGACGCGCCGTCGCGCGCCGCGCAGGGAGATTCCCCCGGCCGACTTCCGCTTCTCCCAGGACGAGAACCACGACGCCGTCGGAGAGGTCGCCGCCGGTTCGTCGAAAGCAAGCGGGTGGCTGCCCGGCTTCGTCGACTACCTGTACGTGTCTACGACGAACTCCACGGCGTTCTCCCCCACCGACACCATGCCGCTGACCCCACGAGCCAAGCTGCTGATGGCGTACGAGTCGATCTCCGCACTGATCGTGTCGCTGCTCGTCGTCGCCAGGGCGGTCTCCGCGCTGCACTGAACCGCGCCGCCGCTCAGGTGTACTCGGCCGGTCTGGTCGGCTGCGACGCCCTGCCATCCCGGCATGGAGCCGAGCCAGTCGAGCGCGTCCGTTCCCATCGCGACAGCGGCCGTCGCGTATGCGTCTGCACGGGTCAGGTCGGGGCCGATCACGGTCAGGCTCGCCCAGTGGTCCGCGGCGCGACCGGTGAACGGATCGACGATATGCAGGCCGCGTTCGCGCACGCCCGACGTCGCGACGGCGCCGTTGGTCCGCGTGACCGCTGCAAGGCATCGGTCGGGACGATCCGGGTCGGCAATACCGATCCGCCACGGCCGCGGCCCGATCGCCGCGCCGCGAACACGCACGTCGCCGCCACCGGAGATCGCATGCGAATCGATACCGGCTGCTACGAGCATCGCGCTTGCCCGCTCGATGCTCCACCCCTTGACCAGACCGGTGGGATCAATCCCGCCGTTCCAGCGAGCCGTGAAATATCCCCCGGTCTCAGCACAGATCTCGTCGCAGAGCGCGAGTACGGACGCCACATCTGCCGGACACTGCGCGACGGTCGTCTCGCCTCGGTTCAGCCTGCTGACGGCGCTGTCGAGTCGGAAAGTGCTGAAGGTCGCATCGACGAGGTGCAGCCATTTCACGACGTCGTCGATCGCGTCGTCGAGGCATCGTGCGGCCGGCCTGGCCGCAGCGACGATGGTTACCACGGTTCCCATGACGTGCTCGACGTGGCGATGGGTCGGCGCATCAGCCATTCCGCTTGTCCAGAGTGGACTGGAGCGATTGTGCGTAGCCGTCGCTGGTATATGACGCGCCGCTGACGATGTCGATCTGCGCGCTGCCCGCAACAAGCGCTTCATGTCCGAGGATCGGTGTCGCGTAGGTTGTCAGCGCTTGCGATTGCGGATTGTCCGATGGCGCCTGCAGCACGGTGACGCCGACCAGCCTGCCGCCGGCAAAGGTGGATCGGACCTGGACGACGCCGTACGGGGTGGCGATCGGCGATCCGTCGACGGAGTGTGCTGCCGACGACGGGTGCGATGCCCCCGGCGGCCGCGTTGTCGACGACGGGTGCGACGCGGTCGACCGCGCGGTCGACCGCGCACTGGCGGACGGACCGGTGGATGGTGCCCGGCTCGAACCGGCGGACGGCGCTGCGATCGCGGCCGGCCGGATTCCGGTGCGGCCGTGCGTCGTCTTGAAACCGAGCAGCAGGACGAGGCCGAGCACCGTCGCGACGAGGGCGAACGCGGCCCGCTTCATGAGACCTCCCAGAACTGCCGGTTCACAGTTCGAACGATTCGTGGTGAATGTGCCTGCGTGCGACGCCGAGTTCTGCCAGCGCAGCGGTCGCTGCCGCCACCATGCCGGGCGGACCACAGAGAAATACCTCTCGGGAACGGACGTCGGGAACGAGCTCGGTGAGTTGGCGGGACGCCAGCGGGTCATCGACGCCGCCCGGCGGCCCCAGCAGGAACCTCACCCGGGCGCGCCGTCGCTTCCCCAGCGCCGTCAGCTCGTCGGCGAAGACGAGCTCCTCACGACGGTTTGCCCGGTACAGCAGATCGACGGCGCCCGGCTCGGACTGCATCGACTCGAACAGCGCGCGAATGGGCGTGATGCCGATGCCGCCGGCGATCAGCAGTACCCGACGGCGGGAACGGAGATCCGCGGTGAACGCACCATAGGGACCCTCAGCGATCACCTTCGTGCCCGGCCGCAACAAGCGGAGCGCGCGGGTGTGGTCGCCCAGGGACTTGATCGTGATGCGCAGGAAGTCGCCGTGCGCGGGCGCCGAGAGCGAGTACGGGTGCGACTGCCACCAGCCATCACGGGTCAGGAACCGCCAGCGGAAGAACTGGCCGGGCTGCGCGTGCAGCTCACCCAGACGCGAGCCGGTGATCACGACGGAGACAACACCACGCCCCGACCGCTGCACATCGTGCACCGTCATGCGATGACGGGCGGCAGACCGCGCCGGCACCACGATTCGGTACCACACCAGCAGTACGGCGGCGCCGAGATACAACGTCGCCCACAGCACCCGCGCCGGCTGGTTGCTCACGAAGTCGGCTCCGGTCGCGAACTGGTGCGCGAAGGCAAGCGCGATCGCCAGGTAGGTATACAGGTGCAGGTAATACCAGGTCTCATACCGCAGCCGGCGCCGCGCGGCCCGCGCCGAGACGATCCCAACCACGAGGAGGAGGCCGGTCCCGACGGTCGCCATCAGCACGTCGGGGTAGCTGGCCAGCAGCGTGCCAGCCTCGGCGACTGGTGATGCATGTGCCGCCAGGGCATACCCCCAGGTGATGAGCAGCGCGTGAGCGACGATGAGCGAGACCGTGTAGCGCGCACCGAAGGCATGCCAGCGGGCGAGTCGGTCGGCACCAACCCGCCGCTCGAGCAACGGTAGACGCGCCATCAGCAGCACGAGGACGACGACGGCGTAACCGGCGAGCAGTCCGGTAATTCGACCCGACGCCGTCAGGTAGTCCCCCGGTGTGTGCAGCGTCGGCGGTGTGTCGTGCAGCCACAGCAGGAGCACGGCTGCTGCGCCGGCGGCGATCGCTGCGAGCACGGCCGGCGGCGTGAGTCGATGCAACGCCGTGCCGGCGCGGCGCAGCCGCGCCGACGGCGACTCGACGAGAGTCGATGCCACATCTTGATGGTGGCCCGCAAATCTCAGTATTTTCTTCGAAGGCCGCCGCAATCGGTGTGCGATCCTGTCCTCATGCGCCCCCGGCTGTTGCTGGTCGAGGACGACGCCGACCTTCGCGGCATGCTGACGGAGCTGTTCGCGGCGGAGGGATACGACGTCCGCGCATGCAACGACGGTCAGGCCGGGCTGCATGCGGGGCTGGTCCAGAGATTCGACGTCCTGCTCGTCGACCGGGGCCTGCCCGCGATCGACGGCGTCGAACTCATCCGCCGCCTCCGCTCGCACGGCCGGACAACGCCCGCGTTGATGCTCACCGCGCGCGGCTCGCTGGCCGATCGCGTGGAGGGCTTGGACGCCGGCGCGGAGGACTACCTCGCAAAGCCGTTCGAGATCCAGGAGCTGCTGGCTCGGATACGCGCACTCGGTCGCCGACATGTCGAGCGAGCAGATGTCCTCCCGCTCGCGGGCGCCCGCCTCGACGTCCATGGCCGGCTCGTGATCCCCGACGACGGCGGCCCGGAGGTCGAGCTCTCCGCGCGGGAATGCCAGCTGCTGCGCACCCTGGCCGTCCGCCCCACCCAGGTCTTCACGCGCGAGGATCTGCTCTCGCGCGTCTTCGATGGCGCGGAGAACCCCGGGCTCGTCGATACCTACGTGCATTACCTGCGGCGCAAGCTCGGACGGCGGGCCGTGACGACGGTCCGCGGCCTCGGCTATCGACTGGGACGCCGGTGAGACTGCCGCACGCACGACAGAGCCGGCCCGCATCCGACCCGGACGGAGCGCGGCTGCGCGGCGCCGCACGCAGCGTCGGGCTTCAAATCGGCCTCGCAGTCGCCCTCGTCGCGGTCGCCGTCGCCGTCGTGGCCTATTTCGTCATCGACCACCAGCAGACCGCGGAGGCCCGCCACGCGGTGGCCAGCGCGGCCCTCCGCGCCGACGACGTCACCGACCCGCCGCCCGGCGTCATCCTGCTCAAGCGCGGGCCGGCCGGCCGCGTGTCGACCAGCGCCGGTGCGCCAGCCGGACTCCTACCGAGCGCCATCGCTCCCGGCGCGAGCACCGTCCGCCTGCTCGGCCGGTCCTACCAGGCCTACGCCGCTGACCGCGCCGACGGCACCCGCGTCGTTGCGCTCGCCGACTTCCAAAACCGCCTGACGACCGACGCCCTGCTGTGGCCGCTCGCAATCGCCGCCGTCATCGGAATCATCGCTGCCACAGCCGTGGGCGGACTCGCCGGCAGGCGAGCGGTCCGGCCGCTCGGCGCCGCGCTCGCTATCCAACGACGGTTTGTCGCCGATGCGAGTCACGAGCTGCGGACGCCCTTGACCGTGCTGCACACCCGCACCCAGATGCTCGAGCGAACTGTGGCGCACAGCCTCGACGCCGAACTTCGACAACAGGTCGGGGAGCTGGTGGCCGACACCCGGTCGCTCGGCGAAGTCGTCAACGACCTGCTGCTCTCCGCAGAGCTCACCCACCACCCCGATCGGTCGGAGCCGGTCAACATCACCGATCTGGCCGGCGCCGTCGTCCGCTCCTTCGGCCCGCAGGCGCGAGCGAGGGGCGTCGACCTGCGGGTCGCCAGTCTGCCCGCCGCGCCGGCGGTCGTGTCCGGCATTCCGGCGGCGCTCCGGCGTGCGCTGATGTCGCTGGTCGACAACGCCATCGCGCACGAGCATCGCGGTGGCGTCGTCACGATCTCGGTGCGGACGACCGGCACCGACGTAGCGATCGCGGTTCGCGACGACGGCGATGGACTCGATCCGACGAGCGCACACGAGCTGCTCCACCGATTCGTCCGCGCGAGCAGCGGGGAGGGTCACGACCGGCGGTTCGGCCTGGGCCTCGCCCTCGTTGACGAGGTGATGCGCGCGCACGGCGGCACGATCCAGATCGACGGTGCGCCCGGTGTCGGGGCCTGCTTCACCCTCGTCCTGCCGCGTACCGACGCGCCCGAACACCGATCGCCCGAACACAGCGATCAGATTGAGACAACGCCGTGCTGAGGTTGGTTCCAGGTTGTCAGTCGCCGACGGCGTCGTCGGGCGGGGCGTCGTCGTCCCGCGCGCGGAGGTCGGCTGCGCGATCGACGGCGCGGGTCTGCTCGTCGTCGAGCTTGCGGGTGTCGCGGGGGACCACGAATGGTTCGGTGTCCGGTGGCAGGCCCGTTTGAATCGCGCGCTCATGTTCCAACTCGGCATCGAATTCGGCGCCGAGCAGGACGGCCAAGTTGGTGATCCACAGCCAGACCAGGAAGACGATGATGCCGGCGAGCGAGCCGTATGTCTTGTTGTAGGAGGCGAAGTTGGCCACGTACACGGCGAACAGCGCGGAGGCGACCAGCCAGATGAGCACCGCCAGGCCCGCGCCAGGACTGAGCCAACGAAAACGTGGCTGCTTGACGTTGGGGCTGGCCCAGTACAGCAGCGCCAGCATCGCGGCGACGATGATCAGCAGCACCGGCCACTTGGCGATGCTCCACGCGGTCACGGCGGTCGACCCCACGCCCACGAGTTGGCCGGCCTGCCGGGCAACTGACCCGGTGACGACGACGATGACCAGGCTGGCCACCAGACCCACGACGGTGGCAAGGGTGACGGCGACCCGGACCGGTGCGGTCTTCCAGATCGGCCGGCCCTCCCCGATACCGTAGATCGCGTTGCTGCAGCGCATGAACGCCCCGACGTAACCCGATGCCGACCACAGTGCCAGCACAATGCCCACGATTGCGGCTACGCCTGCCGTGCCGCGCCCGGACTGCGCGGTGTCGATCACCTTCTGGGTAAAGGATTTGACGGCACCAGGTGCCACCTGGCCGACATTGTCGATCAGGGTCTGGGTGGTGGACTTGCCGAGCAGACCCAGGATCGACACGAGCACAAGAGCGCCCGGGAAGATGGCTAGCACTCCGTAGTAGGTCAACGCGGCCGCGCGGTCGGTCAGCTCGTCGGGTCCGATCTGTTGGACCGCTCGGTGGAGGGTCCGCTGCCACGATCGACGCGGCAAGTCTGCTGGGCCACGCGGCCGCACGCCGTGCGGATCGGCGCTCTCCGACCGCCGATCGCCGGCACCGGAATCAGCCATCATTGATGGTGTTACCCGGCGTCGCCGGTATCGAATCTCTGGCGGACCACCCTCCGGCGGCGTCGCCGTCGCGCCCTGTCGCCTGCCAGCGCTGGGTCGTGCTGTCGAAGCTGGCCAGACCCAGCCGTTCGAATCCGGCCAGCCATCCGCTCATCGGCCACCAGCCCCAGCGCTCGTGGAAGATCGCGGCGTTGCGCAACACGTCACGCAGGTGGTGCACGGGCGGATCCTGGCTGGCATGGAACTGGTGGTAGGCCCAGGCGCCGCCGATCCAGTCCAGCCGTACACCAGCCGCGGCCGCGAGCTGACCCAGGTCGGTGTCCTCCGCGCCGTAGCCGCGGTAGCGCTCGCAGAAACCCCCTATCAGCCGCCACGCCGCGGGGCGTACAGCGAAGGACAGTGACCAGAACAGGCGCGGATCCCCGCCGCGTACCGTGTCGCCGTCTGACGGTACGGGCCGAGCGGGATGCGGGACGCCAGCATCGGCCAGGCGTCCGAGGTCATATCCGCCGGGTGGCGCCGGCGGCAGATACGCAACCGGACCGCACAGCAGTCGGGGCTCGTCATCGTCTGCCGCACGGCTCGCATACCGCTCGAGCATCCGCGAACCGGGCACGCAGTCGACGTCGAGAAAGACCAGCAGGTCGGCTCCCGCGGCAATGGCGGCGGCTGCGCCCGCGTTACGCGCCCGGGCCAGCGGCGGCCGCCCATCGTCCCGCCCGACCTGGACAACCTGGACCGGAGGGTCATCGTCGTCGAGTCCCGCGTGCACCTGCGGGTCGGCCATCGCGACGACGACGTGCCGATCCGGGCGCACGCTCCCGGTCCGCAGTCCGCACCGCTGGACACGCAGGTGCCCGTGGCGTCCCGCGACCAGGGTGATCACGACGACGCGCACGGCGGCATCTCTGCGTTCGCTCCGCGGCCCGCGACGCGCTCGATGACGGCGGCCGCTTGCCGCGCGCCCCCGCCGCGCCACCGCGCCCATCCGTCGCCGCCGATTCCCAAGGCGGCGTGCAGCAGTGCCGGCCACTCGTGCTCGGGCGGCCAGGCGGCCAGGGTGACCGCGAGCCGGGAGATACCAAGCGCCTCCGCGGTAGCGTCCTGCTCCCGATGTGGCCGAGGCTGCGGGATGACGATCGCCGGGATGCCGGCGACGGCGACGTCGGCGAGCGCCCCGAGCCCGGCATGGGTCACCACGACGTCGGCCTGGCACAGCTGCGGCCACGGGTCGTCGCGCCACGCGCCGGGTCCGAGTCGGCGCCACTGCCACCCTGGGGTCGCCGCCGCGGCCCGACGGAGGAGATCGGATGCCGTCTCGGTGCCGCCGCGACCTTGCAGGACGAGCACGCGGCGCCCGGCACGGGGCGCGTCCGGCGGACGGGATCGGCCTTCGTGGCGCGAGATGGCACCGACGTGCGCCGTACGGGCCAGCCACGGATGCAGGTCGCGATCCATGCCGGGCGTCCCCGCGGGCCAGGGCGCGATCACGGCGTCGGCAATGGAGTAAGCGAGTTGGTGTGCAGGGTCGTCGCGCCGGCCCGGCAGCGCCATGACCACGGTCGAGACGCCCATCAGCCGGGCGAAGACGGTGACCTCGACGGA
Organism: Pseudonocardiales bacterium; assembly: GCA_003244255.1. Classification (GTDB taxonomy): domain Bacteria; phylum Actinomycetota; class Actinomycetes; order Mycobacteriales; family QHCD01; genus QHCD01. The sequence continues at coordinate 20,094 of QHCD01000046.1, forward strand.
AACGTCTACCACGAGGGCGAGGGGGCGGGCGTTGCCGATCCAGCGGGCGAGCTGGGCCATTCGAGCAGCCAGCCCCCGGTCACCCCGCGGGGCCCAGTGCAGTTGACCGTAGGCGGTCGGGTCCGCAACGGATGCGGCGCCGTCGTCACGGTCCAGCAGGATCCAATCGCCAGGCCAGCCGTGCGGTCGGGCGAGCGATGACAGCCCGGTGACGTCGTCGTCCAGCGCTTCGGCGATGCACTGCGCGTGCCGAAGATGACCGTGTCCGATGTGATGGACGTAATAACCGATCACGACAGGGTGCCGCCGGTCAGGCACATCGCACGGCCCGGGACTGCACCCAACCAGCGGCCAGCTCCGCGTACAGCGTCTCGTACCGCTCCACCATCTGATCCGCCGAGCAGTGGGTGACCGCGCGCGCCCGACAGTCCGCGCGGCAGAGGCGCTGCGCGCGCGTGGCCGCGTCGGCGAGCGCGGCTACGTCGTCCCGTTCGACCAGCAGGGCGGAACCCTCGTCGACGACCTCGGGCAGTCCACCGCTGGCGAAACCGGCGACCGGTGTGCCGCAGGCGAGCGACTCGGCGGCGACCAGACCGTAGGGCTCGTCCCACCGTGGGGTCACCAGCGCGACCGAGGCCGCGCCGACGTGAGCGGCTAGGGCCGCTTGGTCCAGGTGACCCAGGTAGCGAAGCTGCTGGCCCAGATATGGGGCAATCTCGTTGTCGAAGAACTGCTGATCGCCGATCGGCCCGATCAGATCCAGCGTCAGCCCCGCCAGCAGCGCGGCCCTGATCGCGAAGTCGGGTCCCTTCTCCGGCACCAGCCGGCCGAACCAGACGGCACCGCCGCCGCCGGCACCCATCGGCCAGCGCTCGATGTCGACGCCGTTGGGAATCACCCGCGCCGTCAGCGCGTGGCGCCAGGCGCGGGCGGTGTGCTCGCTGACCGCGACGAAGGTGACCGGACACGGCCCGAGCTGAACGGCGGATTCCAGCCACGGCGTCGGCGGGGTGTGCAGGGTGGTAACCACCGGGGCTGGGACGGCCGCGGCCATCGCCACGGGGAGGTGGTGCAGGCTGTTGTTGTGCACGACCTGGAACTCGGCGCTGCGCGACAGCGCCAGCATGAGGCTGAGATAGGCGTGGTGCTCGTCCAGCCAGGTCTCGGCGGTCATGCTCACATCTGCCCGCGCGGCGGCACTGATCCGCGGCCAGTCGGCGCGCATCTCGCGCACTCGCAGCGCCGGGTCACAGCCCGACCCGGCAAATATCGTGACGTCGTGTCCGCGGCGGCGCAGGCTGCGCGCGAGCATCCAGGTGTGCGACTCCAGCCCTCCCGCGAACGGCTCACGGATCGGGTGTCGCGCCGAGCCGATCAGCGCGATCCGCAGCGATGAGCTCATCGCAGCAACCTCGCGTAGAGGGCGCGATGCGCGGCGGCGAGATCGTTTCGTTCCTGCACTCGCTCGTTGACGTCGGCCTGCCAGGCGGGTCGCCGTTCGTACGCGGCGACAACGGCAGCCCGCAGCGATTCCACATCCAGCCCTGATTCGTCGTGGCGATAGGTCAGGCACGGACGCTGCTGGCTGAAGAAGCCACAACTAGGTGCCAGGACCGGGGTGCCGAGGTCATAACAAGCCTCCAGCCAGCCGGAATGCGTCCCAAACCGGTACGGCAGCACGGACAGGTCGAGCGATTCGAGATAGTCCCACAACTCGTCGTCGCTAAAGCAGTCGTGCACGCGCAGTTCCAGGGCCCCAGCCCGCGCAGCCTCGCTGAGCAGCCGGGCAAGGGCGTCGTCGTGCCGGTCGCCGTGCGCGTCGTAAACGTCGTGGTGGATGTCCACCCGCAGCCGCGTGCCCGGCAGCGACGCCAGGATGTCGACGAGCGCAGCGACAACGACGAGCGGGTTCATGCTGGCCCGCAGGCTCTTGGCATGGACGCCCACGGCCCAGTCGGCGCCGCCGCGGCGGCGAGGCCGCATCCGGGCGAACTCCACGACATGCGGATGCGGGAGCACCAGCGGATTCCGCCCCCAACGCCGGTGGACCACGCGTGCAGCGCCCGGTGTCAGCGTGACGAGTGCGTCGGCGCGGGGCACGAGAACGTTGAGGTGCCGGTCGTGGACGGACGGCTCCGCATGGTGGGGATTGCGCAGGTCGTGGATCGTATAGACGAACGGCTTGCCGAAGTGTTGCAACTCGTCCAGCACCGCACCAAGGTGGCGCGGGTCATGTGCGTCGAATCCGAACTGCACGTGCATGAGGTCGAACTCGTCGTGATGCTCCCGGACCCAGTGTGGCGCGAGCATGGCCGGTGGCCACCACTGCTGCGGCCTGGCGGCCGGATCGTCGGGAGGCGGGTCGGTCAGCCGCACCACGCCGTCTGCTCCGTCGATCGCGCCGATGTGCCGCACGTACACGTGCTCGCCCGGAACGGAGGCGACCCGAAGCGGCGTTCCGTTGATGGCGCCCGGATCGGCGGCAACGCTCACCTGTCTCCTTTCGGGTGCTCGAACGAAGGCTCGCCGGCGCCGCTCACCACTGACCATCCGGAGCATCTGCACGCGGACGGCTCGGCCTGAGGTGAGCATGAGGTACCCGGACGTGGCATGAGTCCAAACAGCGCGCCGGAGCAGAGGCGGGTATGCCGGGCCGGCCGGGGTAACCCATTCGGCAGGCGGCGCAACGCCAGCCATCGGCGGCGGCCGGTTGGGCGAGACGAAGGTGGAGGTTCGACATGACCGGTCCGGCGGAGCCCGCCGTGAGCCGTGGAGTCCTGTTCGACGTCGACGGCACCCTGGTCGACACCACGTATCTGCACACCGTGTGTTGGAGTGAGGCGCTGCGGCAGTCCGGACACGTCCTGCCGATGGCCGCGGTCCACCGTTCCGTCGGGATGGGATCCGGGCAGTTACTCGACCGGCTCCTCGGTCCCGATCGAGACCACAGCAACGACAGCATGGCGATCGCCGCACACCTCGCCTTGTACAAGCAGTTCTGGACCCGGCTGAACGCGCTTCCGGGCGCCTCGGACCTGCTCCGCGCGTGTTCGGTGCGCGGCCTGCGCGTCGTCCTCGCGTCCTCGGCGTCAGAGGAGGAACTGGCCGCGTTGCGGGCCGTGATCGACGCAGCCGACACGATCGATGTCGCGACGAGCTCGTCCGACGCCGACGCCGCGAAGCCGGCGCCAGACCTGCTGCACGCCGCTCTGGAGCAGTCAGGACTACGGGCCGCCGACGCCGTTTTCGTCGGCGACTCCGGGTGGGACGGCGAGGCGGCAAGGCGCGCGGATGTCGCGTTCGTGGGTGTGAGCTGCGGCGGCACCTCCTCCGCGGAGCTGGCCGAAGCTGGCGCCGTCGAAGTGTGGCCGGACCCGGCGGATCTGCTCGCTCATCTCGACCAGAGCATCATCGGCGCCGGTTAACGGTGCGCGGCAGGTAGACCGCCGGCTCCTTCTCGGTCAGGCGGGTGGTCGCTTGGGGCTCACGGCAGCGACGGCCGCCGCGGCGTCCTTGGCCGGGCCACGGCGGACGACAGCTGACGCTCCTACGGACGGCCCTCCGCTCGCTCGCGCAGCCCCCTCGGCCCGTTCGTGGACCGCCACGGCATCTCCGTCTTGGACAGCCGGGTCGGCGGGACGCCCGTCCTCACCCAGAACGGCAACCGCTGGGTCGGTCCCGGACACAACGCCGTCGTCACGGACTTCTCCGGCCAGGCGTGGATCGTCTATCACGCCGTCGACCGCGACCGTCCCTACTACGCCGGGGACGTCGGCTACACCAAGCGGCCGGGCATGATCGACCCGCTCGACTGGCGCGACGGGTGGCCAGTCGTGCGTGGCGGGCGCGGACCCTCGGACACCCCGATGCCCGGCCCGGTCGCGCAGCCGGGAGAGCGACCGGTCTACCGACCGCGGTTCGTGCACGCCCCGAAGTCGGGCCGGCACCACCCGCGGCTCTCGGACGGCTTCAACGGCATGGCCTTGTCGTCGCAGTGGAGTTGGGTGCGGCCACCGGACCCGTCGACGTACTCCGTCGCCGATGGACAACTGAGCTGGCAGACCCAGGCCGGCGACCTGCACCCACCAGCCACCCCGCTCGCGTCCGTCCTGACCGAACCGGCACCCACCGGCGACTACGTGGTGCAGACGAAGGTAGCGGTGAGCACGCCGGCTTCAGGCTGCTGCCAGAACTACGTCCAGGGTGGGCTCGTCATCTACGGCGACGACGGCAACTACGTCAAGCTCACGTCGGTGTCGATCTGGGACACGCGGCAGACAGAGTTCGGCAAGGAGATCTCGCCCGTCCCGCCCGGATACCCGACCTACGGCAACAGCGTCGTCGGACCGGTCGGCGACTGGACCTACCTGCAGATCGTGCACCACCGGGTCGACGGCGCTGCTGCCTACACCGCGTATACCAGCCTGGACGGCAGACACTGGGACGCCGGTGCCACCTGGACCCACGAGCTCGGCAGGCACCCGAAGATCGGCTTGGTCTCGATGGGCGGCGCGGGCTTCAGCAGCCGATTCGCCTACGTCCACGTCAGCCGCCTGCGCTGACATCAACGAACATCAGGTGTAGCCCCGACCGGATTCGAACCGGCGTTACCGCCTTGAGAGGGCGACGTCCTAGGCCTCTAGACGACGGGGCCGTGCTGGGGTACTCCGTGCTGGGGTACTCCGTGCTGGGGTACCAGGACTCGAACCTAGACTAACTGGGCCAGAACCAGTCGGGCTGCCAATTACCCCATACCCCATCGGCGCTGCCACCCGGGCGGGGCGGCGTCGCCAGCGGTCGATCCTACCGGGCCGCGGGCGCGGAGCAAGCCGGCACCGGTGGGGTCAGTACGCTCGAAGCACCATGACCGCCCGATCTCCCGGCTCCGTCCGGGTGCGCTTCGCACCGTCCCCGACCGGCATGTTGCACGTCGGCGGCGCGCGGTCGGCGCTGTTCAACTGGATCTACGCGCGGCAGCGCGACGGCGTGTTCGTGCTGCGGATCGAGGACACCGACGCGGCGCGCAACCGGCCGGAGTGGACCGACGGCATCGTGACGGCGCTGGACTGGCTCGGCATCGGCCCCGGCCGCGACGTCGGCTACGAGGGCCCGCTGCTGCAGTCGGGCAACGCCGCCGAGCACCGCGACGCGGCGGAGCGGCTGCGGGCGACCGGCCGCGCCTACTACTGCGACTGCACCCGCGACGACGTCGTCGCGCGCACCGGCCTGGCACACCGCGGCTACGACAGCTACTGCCGCGACCGTGGGCTCGACGCCGGGCCGGGACGCGCGCTGCGCTTCCGCACCCCCGACGACGGCGCCACCATGGTCACCGACCTGGTCCGCGGCACCCCGACCTTCGAGAACGCCACGATCGACGACTTCGTGATAGTGCGTGCCGACGGCTCGGTGCTCTTCCTGCTCGCCAACGTCGTCGACGACGTCGTCCAGGGCATCACCCACGTCATCCGGTCTGAGGAGCACCTGCCCAATGCACCCAAGCAGCAGCTGCTCTTTGAAGCGCTCGGGCATGAACCACCCACCTGGGCACACCTGCCGGTTGTCGTCAACGACAAGCGGCAGAAGCTCTCCAAGCGCCGGGACAAGGTGGCGTTGGAGTCCTACCGGGCCGAGGGCTATCTCGCCGGCGCGATGCGCAACTACCTGATGCTGCTGGGGTGGGCGCCGTCGAACGACCGCGAGATCGTGCCGTGGAGCGTGATCGAGGAGGAGTTCCGGCTCGACCGCGTCAACCCCAGCCCGGCCTTCTTCGACGAGAAGAAGCTGCGTGCCTTCAACGGCGAGTACATCCGCGGGCTGTCCACAGTGGACTTCATCGCGGCCTGCCAGCCGTGGCTGCACGGCGACGCCGTCCCGTGGCCCGACGACGCCTACGACGCCGGGATCTTCGCCGCGCTGGCACCGCTGGCGCAGACCCGGCTCGGTGTGCTGTCCGAGATCACCGCGCTGGTCGACTTCGCGTTCCTGCCGCAGCCGGTCGACGACGAGGCGTCCTGGGCGAAGGCAATGCAGGCGGGTGCGCTCGACGTCGTCGAGGCGGCGGCGAAGTCGTACGCCGATTGCGATTGGACTGCCGAGGACCTGAAAGCGCAGCTGGCGGCCGTCGGCGAGCAGCGGGGTCTCTCGCTCGGCAAGGCGCAGGCGCCGGTCCGGGTCGCCGTGACCGGCCGGACCGTCGGGCTGCCGCTGTTCGAGTCGCTGCAGGCGATCGGACGGGAGCCGACGCTCGCCCGGTTGACGTCGGCCGCGGACCGGCTGCGAGCGCAGGCGTGAACACCGCCGAGCCGATCCCTGCCGGCGAGGTGGGATGAACACCGCCGAGCCGAT
>QHCD01000046.1:26513-53278 GCA_003244255.1 Pseudonocardiales bacterium
CTGCCGGCGAGGCGGGATGAACATCCGGCGCGCGCGGCTGCGCCTGGGATCGCTGGCCGTTCTGTCGCTGGTGAGCGGCGCGCTGCCGTGGATTCTCGGCGGCTCGCTCATGGTGGCGCTGCTGGGCACGCCGTTCCTGCTGCTCGGGCTGTTCTGTGCCTATGCCACGTATCGGCTGCCCCGCGTCGCGGCCGCATACCAGCGGCGCCAGTATCCGCTGCTGCAACCGGGCTGTCCCTGCGGCGGGAACTGCGGCTGCGGAGCCGGCTCGGCGACGCCTGCGCCCGACGCCGATCGCAACGGCTCGTAGCGAACCGCGGCGACGTCACCGCCGGCCCGCGTCAGGATGTCGACCATGCCGCCGAGATCCGAGCTTGCACCGATCGTCGTCGCCGTCACCGGTCTGCCCGGGACCGGCAAGTCCACCCTCGCCGACGCGATCGCGCGCAAGCTCGTCGTTCCCGCCTTCGCCGGCGACTGGCTGCTCGGTGCGTTGAAGCCGGTGGCCAGTGCGCTCGTCAACGTCGACCGCGCGACGCAGCTGCAGACCTACAACGGGCTGCTGAAGAGCCTGCTCGTCCGCCAGGCGATCCTCGGGCAGTCCGCGATCGTCGACGCTCTGGTGACCGACGATGTCGCCGCCGACTGGCAATCGGCGACCGCCGAGCACGGCGCCTCGTTTGCCGTGATCGAGTGCACCTGCAGCGACGAGCGCCTGCACCGGCAGCGGATCGAAGGTCGCGTCCGGGGGATCCCCGGCTGGCACGAGGTCGGCTGGGACCACGTGGCGCGGATGGCGGCGGAGTTCGCGCCGCTGACCTGCGACCGGCTCGTCGTTGACGCCGTCGAGCCGGTCGAGTCGAACCTGGCCGCGGTGCTCGGCTACGTCGAGCGCTCCTGAGGCGAAGCTGCGCTCGGGCCGCGACGGGTGTGGCGTCGTCAGGCCGCGGTTCGCAGCAAGCCATAGCGCACGGCGTCCTGCAGCGCCATCCACGACGCCTCGATCACGTTCTCGTGCACGCCGACGGTGGTCCAGACGTGCTCGCCGTCACCGGTCTCGACCAGGACGCGAGTGACGGCGTCGGAGCCGTGCCGGCCCTCGAGGATGCGCACCTTGTAGTCGACGAGGTCCAGGTCGGCCAGTTGCGGATAGAGCCGCTCCAGCGACTGCCGCAGTGCCCGATCGAGCGCGTTTACCGGCCCGATCCCCTCGCCGGTCGCGACGATGCGCTCGCCCCTCGCGTGCAGCTTCACGGTGGCCTCGCTGGCGACGACGCCGTCGGCGCGCCGCTCGACGATCACCCGGTAGGACTCCAGCGCGAACGGCGGCGAGAGCTGGCCGAGCTCGTCGCGCACCATCAGCTCGAACGACGCATCCGCTGCCTCGAACGACCAGCCGTCGGCCTCGAGCCGCTTCACCTTCTCGACGACGGCGGCGACCGCCCGGGGGTGATCGGCCAGGTCGAGACCGAGCTCGCGGCTCTTCAGCTCCACGCTGGCCCGTCCTGCCATCTCGGTGATCAGGATCCGCATGTCGTTCCCGACCACGACCGGGTCGATGTGGTTGTAGAGCTCCGGGCTGACCTTGATCGCGCTGGCGTGCAGGCCGGCCTTGTGCGCGAACGCCGCAGCCCCGACGTAGGGCTGGTGTGAATCGGGTGCGATGTTGGCGAGCTCGGCGATCGCATGCGATACCCGCACCATCTCCTGCAGGCAGCCGTCCGGCAGCACGTCCATGCCGAGCTTGGTGGTGAGGTTGCCGAGCAGCACGAACAGGTCGGCGTTGCCGGGCCGCTCGCCGTAGCCGTTCGCGGTGCCCTGCACATGCATGACACCGGCCTCGACAGCGGCGATGGTGTTGGCGACGGCGCACCCGGTGTCGTTCTGCGCGTGCATGCCGAGCCGCACGTCGCCGAGCCGTGATCGCACGTCGGTGACGACGTCTGTCACCCACGACGGCAGCATGCCGCCGTTCGTGTCGCACATGACGACGACCTCGGCGCCGGCCTCGAACGCCGTCGCAACGACCGATGTCGTGTAGTCGGCATCGGCGCGGAAGCCGTCGTAGAAGTGTTCGCAGTCGAGGAAGACGCGCCGGCCCTGCGCGACGAGATGCCGCACCGTGTCGCGCACCATCGCCAGGTTGTCCTCGCGCGTCGTACGCAAGGCCTGCTCGACGTGGCGGGCGTCGGACTTCGCGACCAGGCACACCACTGGTGTCTGCGCGTCGATCAGGGCCTGCACCTGTCGATCGGACTCGACGGCGACGCCGGACTTGCGGGTGGAACCGAAGGCCACCAGGTCGGCGTGCAGCAGCTTCAGCTCGCCCGCCGCGGCGCGGGCGAAGAACTCGGTGTCCTTCGGCATGGCGCCGGGCCAGCCACCCTCGATGTATCCGATCCCGATCTGGTCGAGCAGCCGCGCAACGGCGAGCTTGTCCTCGACCGAGTAGGTCACGCCCTCGCGTTGCGCACCGTCGCGCAGAGTGGTGTCGAACACGTCGAACCGCATCGTGGATTGCGCTCCCATCCAACAAAAAGACCTCCCGCGGATGCGGGAGGTCTGCGCGTGAGCCGATCGGTCGGCTACGCGCTAGGTCGTAATGACGACGGTGGACGTCATGCGGCCGAGTCTGCCGGAGCATGGTCCAGCAAGCAAGAGCACGGCAGCGCGGCGAGTGTGCAGTTGACCACCTGCCCGACGGCGTGTCGCGGTGGTGACATGCGCACTCGGCGCGACGGGCGGTCAGTGGCCGCGACCGATCCACTCCTCGAGGTGTGGCGACTCGGTGCCGATGCTGGTGTCGTCGCCGTGGCCGGTATGCACGGTCGTGCTCTCCGGGAGGGTGAGCAGCCGGTCGCGGATCGAGTCGATGATGGTGTCGAAGTCGGAATAGGAGCGGCCGGTCGCACCCGGGCCACCGGCGAAGAGCGTGTCCCCGCCGAAGACGCAGCCCAGCTCCTCGCTGTGGAGGCATACCGAGCCGGGACTGTGGCCGGGCGTGTGGATCACCGTCAGGGTCGTGCCGGCGATCTGGAGTTGCTGGCCGTCGGCGAGTTCGGAGTCGAACGCGCGCGCGGGGTAGACCGCTTCCCACAGCATCCGGTCGGCGGGGTGCAGGTAGATAGTGACCTTCGGGTTGTGCGCCACCAGGTCGCCGACGGCGTTGATGTGGTCGTTGTGCCCGTGCGTGCACGCGATCGCGCGCAGTGGCCGATCGCCGACGACCTCGAGGATGGCATCGGCGTCGTGGGCGGGATCGACGACCATGACGCCATCGTCGTCGCCGACGATCCAGACATTGTTGTCGACGTCGAAGTTCTCGCCGTCGAGGGAGAAGACGCCGCTGGTGACGAGCTTGTCGATCCTCGCCGTCATCGGCCGGCGCCGTCGAACATCACGACCGAGCGCAGCACCGAGCCCTCGTGCATCTTCGCGAAGGCAGCCTCGACGTCGTCGATCCCGATGCGCTCGGACACGAATTTCTCCAGCGGCAGCCGGCCCTGCTGGTAGAGGTCGACGAGCATCGGGAAATCCCTGCTGGGCAGGCAATCGCCGTACCACGACGACTTCAGCGAGCCACCGCGGCCGAAGACGTCGATCAGCGGAAGTTCCAGCCTGTAGTCCGGCGCCGGCACGCCGACGAGCACGACGGTGCCGGCGAGGTCCCGGCCGTAGAACGCCTGCTTCCACGTCTCAGGCCGGCCGACGGCGTCGATGACGACGTCGGCGCCGAAACCATCGGTGAGCCGCTGCATCTCTGCGACGACGGCGTCGGTGTCCATGCCGCCCGTGTTGATCGTGTGGGTGGCGCCGAGCTCGGTCGCCCACAACAGCTTCAGGTCGTCGACATCGACGGCGATGATGGTGCGCGCCCCGGCGAGTTCCGCGCCGGCGATCGCGGCATCGCCGACACCGCCGCAGCCGATCACGGCAACCGTGTCGCCGCGAGTAACTCCCCCGGTGTTGATTGCCGCGCCGAGGCCGGCCATGACACCGCAGCCCAGCAGGCCGACGACCTCCGGTGGTGCCGTCGGATCGACCTTCGTGCACTGTCCTGCGTGCACCAGCGTCTTGTCGGCGAACGCACCGATGCCGAGCGCGGCCGACAGCGGGGTGCCGTCCTGCAGCGTCATCGGCGATGCCGCGTTGTGAGTGTCGAAGCAGTACCACGGCCGGCCGCGACGGCAGGCACGGCACCGGCCGCACACCGCGCGCCAGTTGAGGATCACGAAATCACCCGGCACGATGTCGGTGACGCCGTCGCCCACCGATTCGACGATCGCCGGCCGCCTCGTGGCCGAGCAGGAACGGGAAGTCGTCGTTGATGCTTCCCTCGCGGTAGTGCAGGTCGGTGTGGCAGACACCGCATGCTCCGATCGCGACCACCGCCTCGCCCGGTGCGGGATCGGGGACGACGATCGTCTCCAGGCCGACCGGTGCGCCCTTCTCCCTCGCAACGACGCCGCGTACCTGCTGGCTCATCGACACCTCCGTCATCGGACTGGACGAAGGCTATCCCGCGCCGTCGGCCCCGAGCGCGGACCGGCCGGTCACATCCCACGAGCGGCCGGTGTTCTCCGCCACGGCGCCCGACCGTGCGCTCGCGGTGCGCGACGGTGGATGCGCGTTTCCCGGCTGTGACCGGCCGGCGGCATGGTGCAATGCACGCCACGTGCGGCACTGGGCCGACGGCGGCCGGACCGCTCTGGACAACCTCGTCCTGCTCGGTGCCCACCACCATCGCAGCGTCCATGCGCGCGGTTGGACCGTCGCCGTGCGCAGCGGCCGGGCGGTGTTCAGGGCACCGCCGTGGGTCGATCCGCGGCAGCGACCTCGCGTCAACGCTGTACATCGTCTGCCCGAGCTGCCCGCGCGGGATGGCGGGCTTGCGGTCGGGGCAAGACGCTCGTCATGCCCAGCAGCCCAGCCCGCGCATAAAGTCGTTTCGGAACTTGCCGTCCGGATCCCACCTGCTCGCAAGCCGAGCGAAGTCGCCAAGCCGCTCGAACGACTGCGCTCCCGTGCCCCGATCGCCGGCGATCAGCTTTCCCCAGTGGGCACGGGGCGTGAACGGGGCGAGCGCGCGCTGCACGTCGGTGAGGACCGCGAGCACGGCGGCAGCGTCCGGCTTCCAGGTGAAGTGGATACCGACCGAGTCGCGCCGGTACGCAGGGCTCATCCAGAGATCGTCCGCAGCGATCGTGCGGATCTCACTGGCCTGCAGTACCGGGGTGATCCGATCGGCGATGGCCCGAAGGGCGCGGAGCGCACCGACAGCATCGACGGATGCCACCAGGAACTCAGACTGCAGCTCCGCTCCCGTGCCCGGAGCGGCGCCCGCGCGGAAGTGCGGCAGGCGCTCGAACCATGGGCCAGGAAGGCCACCCTGGTCGGTGCAGTTGCTCGGATCCAGCCACGGCATCGGATGCCGCGCTCCGTCGGCCGGACGGGCACCGGTCCACGACAGGTCGGGGACGCCGTCGTCACAGCGTTGCTTCACCCAGATCTGGCTCCACTGCCGCCAGCTGGTGAAGATTCCGACGCTGTAGGCCGCGGCCATAATCTCGTCGAATCGTTCGCACAGGGTGTCCCACCCGAGCCCGTCCCACACGGTCTGCGCCATCCGGTACGACGGCTGCATGCGCAGATCCAGAGCCGTCACCACGCCCAGCGCGCCGAGACCAATCACGGCGCCGTCGAATTCGTCGTCGCCACGCCGGATGGATCGTTTCGCGCCATCCGCCGTCACCAGCGTGACGCCTTCGACCGCACCGGCGAGACACTGGTTCCGCACCCCGGACCCGTGAGTCCCGGTCGAGCACGCACCGGCGACGTTGACGTGCGGCAACGATCCCATGTTGGCGAGCGCGAATCCGGCGCGGTCGAGATCGACGACGATGTCCGCATAGGTCATCCCGGCGCCGATCCGCGCCACCATCGCCACCGAATCGATGTCCAGTCGCGCCGGCCAGCGCGACATCGAGATCAGTTCACCTGGGGTGTCGACGATGGCGTTGAACGAGTGGCCGGTTCCGAGCACCCGCAACTGATCGTTCGCGGCGATCACCTGTCGCAGCTGCTGGAGCGACGTCGGCCCCCGGACGGCGCGCGCACGGAACCGAACGTTTCCCGCCCAGTTGCTCAGCACGGTGTTGTCTCCCGCGGTTGGTGACCCTACCCCCGTCCCGCCCGCATCGGCTCGGCGACGCCGAAGTACGGCAGGCACGGCGCCAGGCCCTCGATGGTGATGTCGTCCCGGCGTCGCCAGTCCGCGCGGGGGAGCCGCAACCGCACCTGGGTGGCCGGCTCACCGCGCCGGTTCTCCAGCCGGATGCCATCTGCTGAGTATCCGAGCTTGCGCGAGACGGCCAATGATGCAGCATTGTCGTGGTAGGCGCCGGAGATCGCGCATCGGGCGCCGAGGCCGGCGAACGAGAGGTGCAGTATCGCGGCGCGCATCTCGGTGCCGATCCCCTGGCCCTGATAGCGACGGCCGATCCACGAGCCGCTTCCGGTTTCGCGTTTCACGGCGAAGTCGTCGGCCGCGAGTTCCTGGGTGCCCACGACCTCGCCGTCGCGGACCGTCACCATGTTCAGCCGCCAGCGCTCCGGCGTCCACGCTGCCCACAGCCCCCAGTGGTACTGCAGCGTGTTGAACGGAAGTTCGCTGCGCCGCGCATCGGTCCACGCAACGGTGAACGGCATCACGTCGGGGTCGTGGACGCCGTCGAGCGCGACATCGACGAGGTCGTCGAGGTCAGCCTGCGAGGGAAATCGCAGCTCCAGCATCGGCGTGCGTAACCGCAGGGCCGTCATCGGCCAGTGGCGGGACATGCTAACCATCGTGCCTGGAGACCCGTCCGCTGTCGTGCGACTTATCTCCTCGCCGGGTGCAACCAACCGGCCGATCGCGCGCATCATCTCGGTGGGAGGCGCGATGGACACCGACGACGCCGTCGGCACGCTGATCGCCGAGCACGGTGATCGGCTGCTGCGCGTCACCTTCCAGCTCACCAACGATCGTGCCTCGGCCCAAGACGTCGGCCAGGAGGCGATCATGCGGGTATGGAGCTCGACCCGCCGGCGTGCACTCGCGCCCGACGACCTCTACGCCTACGTGCGAGTCCTCGGACGGAGCGGCGGCCTTCGACACGATCGTGCCGATTGTCAAACGGCTGCTTGCGAATCAGTGATCAGTAGCGGACGTAATTTTCTCACCTGACCCGCGAGAGTGCAGTTGACCACCGCGTCGACGGCGTGTCGCGGTGGTGACATGCACACTCGGCGCGAGCGGTCGACGGTCGGCGTGAGCGGTCGGTCAGTCCCGGACGTACTCGTTCCACGACTTGTAGCGGTCGGCCTTGCCGCTGACGGCGGCGCGGAACACCTCCATGATCTCCCGCGCGATCGGACCGGGCCTGCCGTCGCCGACCGGGCGGTCGTCCACCGACGCGATCGGCACGATCTCCGCCGCCGTGCCGGTGAAGAACGCCTCGTCGGCGTGGTAGAGGTCGGTGCGCACCAGGCTGGCCTCGACGACGTCGTAGCCGAGGTCGCGGGCGATCGTCATCACGCTGTCGCGGGTGACGCCGGCAAGCAGGCCGTCCTGGATCGGCGGGGTGGTGAGGACACGATCACGGATCACGAAGATATTCTCGCCGGTGCCCTGCACCACGTTGCCGGCGGGATTCAGCAGGATCGCCTCGTCGTAACCCGCCTTGAGCGCCGACACCTTGGCCAGCGAGGAATTCATGTACTGGCCGGTGCCCTTGCCGGTGGGCGGAATCGAGTTCGCATTGATGTGCTGCCAGCTCGAAGTCGCCGCTCGGGCGCCGTTCGCGACCGCGTCGTCGCCGAGGTAGGAACCCCACGGCCACACGGCAATCGCGACCTCCGTCTTCGAGGGCAGCGGATTCAGACCCATCTCGCCGTAACCGAGGTAGAACAGCGGCCGGATGTAGCAGCTCTCGACGTCGTTGACCCGCACCGTCTCCTTGACGGCGGCGATGATCTCCTCGGCGGTGAACGCAGGCTCCATCAGGTAGATGCGAGCGGAGCGGAACAGCCGGCTGATGTGGTCGGTGAGCCGGAATACCGCGGGGCCGGCATCCGTCGCATACGCGCGGATGCCCTCGAACACGCCCCATCCGTAGTGCAGGGTGGGGTTCACGATGTGAATCGTCGCGGCGTCCCAGTCGACGAGCTCACCGCTCATCCAGATCTTCGAGGTAGGCGTGATCGGCACCGTCAGCTCCTTGCCTTACGAGGCCGCCGCCGTCGGCCGCCTCCGCGCATTGCATCACATCCGGCGGCCTGGGTGGTCATCGATCCTTCGAGCGCACCCGGCCGCCGCCGTACGCAGATGAGAGATGGCTCAGCCGCCGCCGACCAGGGCCGCGAGCCGGTCGCCGATCTCCGTCGTGCTCGCGGGGCCCGTCGTGCTGCGCGCCGAAAGGTCGAACGCGACCGCGGCCTCCACCCGCCGGGCCGCTCCGCTCAGGCCGAGGTGGTCGAGCATCAGCGCGACCGAGAGCACGGTCGCCGTCGGGTCGGCCAGGGCCTTGCCGGCGATGTCGGGTGCGCTGCCGTGCACCGGCTCGAACATCGACGGGTTGGTTCGGCCGACGTCGAGGTTGCCGCTCGCGGCAAGGCCGATGCCACCGGTGATCGCGGCACCGATGTCGGTCAGGATGTCGCCGAACAGGTTGTCGGTGACGACGACGTCGAAGCGGCCGGGGTCGGTGACGAAGTACATCGACGCGGCGTCGGCGTGCTGGTAGTCCACCTCGACCTGGCCAAACTCCTCGCCAACCTGGGCCGCCACCCGTGACCAGAGCGAGCCGGCATGCACCAGCACGTTCTTCTTGTGTACCACGGTCAGCCGATGCCGTGGCCTGGATGCCGCGCGGGCGAAGGCGTCGCGCAGCACCCGCTCCACGCCGTAGGCCGTGTTCAGGCTGACCTCGGTCGCCACCTCGTGCGGTGTGCCCGGCCGGAGTGAACCGCCGGCGCCGACGTAAGGGCCCTCGGTGCCCTCGCGTACCACGACCAAGTCGATGCGTGGCTCGCCACTTAGCGGCGACGCCACGCCGGGATAGAGCCGCACCGGGCGCAGGTTGACATGGTGGTCGAGCTCGAATCGCAGCCGGAGCAGCAGCCCGCGCTCGAGTACGCCGCTCGGCACGCTCGGATCGCCGACGGCGCCGAGCAGGATGGCGTCGTGCCCTCGCAGCTCGCCGAGCACGGAGTCCGGCAGCGTCTCACCGCTGCGGTGCCATCGCGCGGCACCCAGGTCGTACGTCGTCGTCTCGACCTCGCCGACCGCTGACGTGAGCACCTTCAGCCCTTCGGCGACGACCTCGGGCCCGATACCGTCGCCGGGGATGACGGCAATTCTCACCGGCGATCCGTGCGGTCGCGCTCGTCGTCGAGGTCGACCGACCGTGCGTAGGTGGCACCGATCGCCGCGCTGATCCGGTTGAGCACCTCGGGCGGGAGCGGCGACTCGATCTGCAGCACCATGAGTGCCTCGCCGTCGGCGCGCGGGCGGCTGACCTGTGCGCCGACGATGTTGATGTCCGCGGACCCGAGGTCGGCGCCGATCGTGCCGACGACGCCGGGCCGGTCGCGATAGCGGAAGAACACCAGGTGGCCGGTTGCGCGCAGGTCGACGTCGAAGCCGCTGACCTCGGTGATCTTCTCGTTGTGCTTCGGACCCGACAGCGTGCCGGAGACGCTGATCGACTCACCGCTCGGCAACACGCCGCGCACGGTGATCAGGCTCCGGTAGTCCTCGCTCTCGGCGTAGGTCGAGAGTCCGACGTCGACACCGCGCTCCTTTGCCAGCAGCGGGGCGTTCACGAAGGTGACCGGCTCCTCGACGATGGAATTGAAGATCCCCTTCAGGGCGGCGAGCTGCAGCACGCGCACGTCGAATTCTGCGACCTCGCCGCGGACCTCGACTCCGACGCTCGCAGCGACACCAGCGGCCAGAGCGGTGAATACCCGCCCGAGCTTCTCCACCAGGCCAAGGGCGGGCCGCACCTCGTCGACAACCGGCCCGCCAGCCTGCACGTTGACGGCGTCGGGAACGAATTCTCCTTGCAGGGCAAGGCGAATCGAGCGCGCGACCGCAATGCCGGCCTTGTCCTGCGCCTCCGATGTCGACGCGCCGAGGTGCGGGGTGACGACGACACCTGGCAGTGCGAACAGCGGACTGTCAGTGCACGGCTCGGTGGCGAAGACGTCGATGCCGGCGCCGGCCACCTGGCCCGACCGCACCGCGTCCGCCAGGGCGGCTTCGTCGATCAGCCCGCCGCGCGCGGCGTTGATGATGCGCAGGCCTGGCTTTGCCGCGGCCAGCTCCTCGGCGCCGATCAGGCCGATCGTCTCCGGCGTCTTCGGCAGGTGGATGGTGACGAAGTCGCTCTGCGCGAGCACGTCGGCGAGCGACCCGAGCTCAGCACCGACCTGCGCCGCGCGCGCGACCGTCACGTAGGGATCGTAGGCGAGTAGGCGGACGCCGAAACCGGCCAGCCGCTGGGCAACCAGCACGCCGATGCGGCCGAGGCCGACGATGCCCACCGTCTTGTCGGCGAGCTCGACCCCGGTGAACGCCGACCGCCTCCACTCCCCCGCCTTCAGCGACGCGTCGGCGGCGGCGACGTTGCGGGCAACAGCGAGCAGCAGCGCCATCGCGTGCTCGGCCGCGCTCACGATGTTCGATGTCGGCGCGTTGACGACGAGCACGCCGCGCGCGGTCGCCGCCGCGACGTCGACGTTGTCCAGGCCGATGCCGGCGCGCGCGACCACCCGGAGCCGGCCGGCCGCCAACACTGCCTGGGCGTCGATCGTGGTGGCGCTGCGGACGATGACGGCGTCGACGTCGACGATGGCCTCGAGCAGGGCCGCTCGGTCCGTGCCGTCGACGTTGCGCACCTCGAAGTCAGCAGCGAGCACGTCGATCGCGGCGGCTGCGAGCGGGTCGGCAACGAGAACGATCGGGCGGCTGGCGGCAGCGCTCACGCGGCATTCCTCAGGCTCGACAGTTTGGGGCAGTGGCGACCAGAGCGTCGTCGCATCCCGCGGGCGCCGATTCTACGGGGTCGCGCATCGGCCGCCGGCCGCGGGCGGCGAGGCCGACAGCGCCGTCGTCGCAGCCGCGGCCCGCCCGCCACCTCCGGCTTACCTCCCGAGATCCGGATTTGCCACCGCCTTGCCGGCCGGAACCGGTGGCAAATCCGGATCTCGGCGCGGGCGGCGCTCAGCCGGCGCGGGCCGACTCGAGCACCGCTGTGGCCGCGTCGTCGTGGCGGAGTGCGACCGCCTGCCATTGGCTGCGCGGCGCCTGGAGTTGCGGGGTCCTCCGAAAGTCGCACCTCGCGCCCACCTGCCGCACTGTTTGATCATGCAGCTTCGGTACGCGACACGCCGTTTCGCCGTCCCGAAAGTGCATGATCAACAGCGGGCAGCAGAGCGGGATGGGCCGGAGCGTGGTCGGCGCAGCGCCGGCCGCCTCGGCACGCGGGTGCCGGGCTACTTGCCGAGCCAGGGCATCAGCTCGCGCAGCTTGCCGCCGACCACCTCGGCCGGGTGCTCTGCGGCGCCCTTCTGCAGCGCCGCGAAGTGCGAGCGGCCCGCTTCGTCCTCGGCCACCCACTGCCGCGCAAACGTGCCGTCCTGGATCTCGCCCAGAATCTCCTTCATCCGGGCCCGGACGCCGTCGTCGATCACCCGCGGCCCGCGGGTCAGGCCGCCGTACTCAGCGGTGTCACTCACGACACTCCACATCCGCGCGAGACCGCCGTCGTACATCAGGTCGACGATCAGCTTCATCTCGTGCAGGCACTCGAAGTAGGCCGCCTCCGGCTGGTAGCCGGCGCCGACCAGCGTGTCGAAACCGGCCTTGACCAGCTCCGAGAGCCCGCCGCACAGGACCGCCTGCTCGCCGAAGAGGTCTGTCTCGGTCTCCTCGGTGAAGGTGGTCTTGATCGCGCCGGCGCGGGTACCGCCGATGCCCTTCGCATACGACAGCGCAAGATCGAACGCGTGCCCGCTTGCATCCTGGTCGACGGCGACGAGCACGGGAACGCCCTTGCCGTCGGAGAACTGGGTGCGCACCAGATCGCCAGGACCCTTCGGCGCGACCATCGCGACGTCCACAGTGGACGGTGCCTTGATCAGGTCGTAGCGGATGTTGAACCCGTGCGCGAAAAACAGCGCGTCACCCGCTTGCAGCGAGGGCTCGACCGCCTCGGCGTAGATCGACCGCTGGGCGGTATCGGGCGCCAGCATCATGACGAGGTCTGCCTCGGCGGCGGCATCCGCCGGCGTCAGCACCCGCAGCCCCTCCGCTTCCGCCGCGGCGCGGCTCTTCGAGGTCTCCGGCAGCCCGACCCGCACGTCGACGCCGGAATCGCGCAGCGACAGCGCGTGTGCATGGCCCTGGCTGCCGTAGCCGATCACGGCGACGACGCGTCCCTGGACCACCGACAGGTCGGCGTCGTCGTCGTAGAAGATCTCTGCGGGCATCGGGGTGCTGGTCCTCTCTGGGTGCAGAACGTCGACTGCCAGCGGTTCAGGCAGCTCTCAGGCCGAGCGCTCGATAGAGCGTAGGCCGGCGGGTCCGGCGATCGACCGGCTGCCGCGGCCGAGGGCAACCACGCCGGACTGCGCGATCTCCTTGATGCCGTACGGCGCCAGCGCGCCCAGCAGTGCAGTCAGCTTCTCCGCCGGTCCGGTCGCCTCGATGGTGACGACGTCGACACCGACGTCGACGACGTGTGCCCGGAACAGCTCCACGGTCTCCAGCACGTGCGTACGGATCTTCGCGTCGGCACGCACCTTGACCAGCAGCAGCTCGCGTTGCACAGCGCCGGGCGGCGCGAGCTCGACGATCTTCAGGACGTTGACGAGCTTGTTGAGCTGCTTGGTCACCTGCTCCAGCGGCAGGTCGTCGACAGACACGACGATCGTCATCCGCGAGATCTCCTCGACCTCCGTCGGGCCGACGGCAAGGGAGTCGATGTTGAACCCGCGCCGGCTGAACAGGCCCGCGACCCGCGCGAGCACGCCGGGCTTGTTCTCCACGAGCACCGAGAGCGTGTGGAGGCTCATGAGGCAGCCTCCGTCCCGAGCACACAGCAGGAGCGCAGCGGACGGAGGCTGCCGGGGTAATTGCTCATCAGACGGCGTCCTCGTCGTAGCTCGGCCGAACATCGCGCGCCGCCAGGATCTCGTCATTGCTCGTGCCGGCCGGCACCATCGGCCACACCTGCGCGTCCTGCCCGACGACGAACTCACACACGACCGGCGCGTCGTTCACGCCCATCGCCTTCTCGATCGTCGCGTCGACGTCGTCCCGCGATTCACACCGAAGGCCGACACAGCCGAGCGATTCGGCGAGGGCAACGAAATCGGGAACCCGCACCGTGCCGCCGGAATCGGCGATGGTGCCGAGCCGTGTGTTCGAGTACCGCTCGTCGTAGAACAGCGCCTGCCACTGCCGCACCATGCCGAGGTTGCCGTTGTTGATGATGGCGACCTTGATCGGAATGCCTTCCAGCGCGCAGGTCGCCAGCTCCTGGTTGGTCATCTGGAAGCAGCCGTCTCCGTCGATCGCCCAGACGGTGGCATCGGGTCGGCCGGTCTTGGCGCCCATCGCGGCCGGCACGGCGTAGCCCATCGTGCCGAGACCGCCGGAGTTCAGCCAGGTGTAGGGCCGTTCGTAACGGATGAACTGCGCCGCCCACATCTGATGCTGTCCGACGCCGGCCACGTAGATCGCGTCCGGACCGACGATCTCGCCGAGCCGCTGCACGACGTACTGCGGTGCCAGCGCGCCGTCCGCCGGCCATTCGTAGCCGAGCGGATAGGTGGCGCGCCAGCGGTCGATCTGCCGCCACCACCCGGATAGATCGGTGCGCTCGCGGGCGGCATATTCGGCGCTGACGGCCGGGATCAGCGCGGCCAGCACCTCGCGGCAGTCGCCCACGATCGGAACGTCCGCGGTGCGGTTCTTCGAGATCTCGGCCGGATCGATGTCGGCGTGGATGACGGCGGCGCCGGGGGCGAAGGTCGAGAGCTTGCCGGTGACGCGGTCGTCGAACCGCGTGCCGAGCGCGATCAGCAGATCGGCCTTCTGCAGCGCCGTCACCGCCGTGACGCAGCCATGCATGCCGGGCATCCCGAGATGCCGCTCGTCGCTGTCGGGGAATGCACCGCGCGCCATCAACGTCGTGACCACCGGGATGCCGGTGAGCTCGACCAGCTCGCGCAGCTGCGCCGTCGCGTGCGCCTTCAGCACGCCGCCGCCGATGTAGAGGACCGGCCGTCGTGCACTGGCCATCGCCCGCGCCGCCTCGCGGATCTGCTTGGTGTGTGGGCGGAGCGTGGGCCGGTAACCGGGGAGCCCGAGTGTCGGCGGCCAGTTGAACGACGTCGTCGCCTGGAGCACGTCCTTCGGCAGGTCGACGAGCACCGGTCCGGGCCGGCCGGTGGACGCGATGTGAAACGCCTCGGCCATGGTCGATGCGATATCGGCCGGATCCTGCACCAGGAAGTTGTGCTTGGTGATCGGCATCGTGATGCCGCAGATGTCGGCCTCCTGGAACGCGTCGGTGCCGATGAGCGCGCGTCCGACCTGCCCGGTGATCGCCACGATCGGCACCGAATCCATGTAGGCGTCGGCGATCGGCGTCACCAGGTTCGTCGCGCCGGGTCCGGAGGTCGCGATGCAGACGCCCACCCTGCCGGTGGCCTGTGCGTAGCCCTCGGCGGCGTGGCCGGCGCCCTGTTCGTGGCGCACGAGTATGTGCCGCACGGTGGTCGAGTCGTAGAGCGGGTCGTACGCCGGCAGGATCGCGCCGCCGGGAATGCCGAAGACGACGTCGACGCCGAGGCTCTCCAGCGAGCGCACCATTGCCTGCGCACCGGTGCACGACCGATCGTCTCCTGCCGGTGGGGCGCTCATCGCCTGACCACCACCTTCGCTGCTCGCCAACCAACGTGCCCTGAGGAAAAGCCCAACAAAAAACCCCTCGTGCCAGGCACGGAGGGGTTTGCGCGTCGACCGGAGCGGACGACGCGCTAGACGATTACGAGAAGCATGCGCACGACGGCGAGCCTACGGGGCGGGGCGGAAGCCGTCAATTCAGCGGGATCGGTCTCCCGGATGCTGAGACAGCCAGTCGGCGAACGTGACCGTGCCCCGCTCGGCGTCCAGAGCGGCGAGGTTGGACTTGCACCGGAACGCACGGGCGACGCGACCGGGTATCACGACCGGGACAACGAGCGCATGATGGTGCCGCGCGCCGAGCCACAGGCGAGCGCAGCGCCGGGCAGACAACCGCTCGGGCCCTGCGTACTCTTCGATCGCCCCGGACGGGCCGGCCTCCAGGCGGCGAACGATCGCGGCCGCGACGTCCTCGACGGCAACCGGTTCCGCCGCCATGCCGGTCGGGGCGAGGCAGACCGGACCGCGGCGGAACTCGCGGGCGATCATGCCGATCAGCGAGTGGAACTGGCTGGACCGCAGGATCGAGTACGGCAGACCGGATCGCGCGACGACGCGTTCCGCGGCCAGCTTGGCCTGGTAGTACGCCAGCGGGTTCCGGTCGACGCCGACGATCGAGACATACAGCAGATGCGTCACGCCGGCTTCCCGGCAGGCCCGCACCAACCGCGCCGTGCCGTCGACGTCGACGGTCTGCGGGTCACCCTGCGGGTCGCTGGCCGCATGGACGACGGCGTCGCAGTCACGCACGGCGGGAGCGATGCCCGATCCCGTCGCGAGATCGGCGACGACCTGCCCGCGCCCGGGGCGCCGCGACATCGGGCGCGGCGTGTGCCCGGCGGAACGTAGCGCGTCAACGACGGCGCGCCCGAGCTCGCCGGTGCCCCCGGTGACCAGCACCTCGAGTCCGAGCGCAGCCCGGTCGGCGGCCACGGCAGCTAGCCGCAGACCGCGCCGTCGGCGGCCGAGCCGACGAGCTTCGCGTACTTGCCCAGCACGCCGGTCGGATACCGCGGTTCCGGCCGCGTCCAGTCGGCCCGTCGGCGCTGCAGTTCGGCGTCGTCGACCAGCAGGTCCAGGGTGCGCGCGGGGGCGTCGAGCCGGATCTTGTCGCCGTCGCGAACCAGCGCGATCGGCCCGCCGACGGCCGCCTCCGGAGCGACATGCCCGACGCAGAATCCCGTTGTGGCGCCGGAGAACCGGCCATCGGTCAGCAGCAGCACGTCCTTGCCCAGCCCGGCACCCTTGATCGCCCCGGTGACGGCGAGCATCTCGCGCATGCCCGGTCCCCCGCTCGGGCCCTCGTACCGGATGACGACGACGTCGCCGGCGCGCAGCGATCCGCTGGTGACCGCCGTCATCGCGTCGGGCTCGCGGTCGAAGACCCGCGCGGTGCCTTCGAAGACGTCTTCGGCGAGCCCCGCCACCTTCACCACGGCGCCGTCCGGCGCGAGCGAGCCGCGCAGGATCGCGAGTCCGCCGGTGCGGTGGATGGGGGCCGAGAGCGCGTGGATGATGTCGCCGTCGGGATCGGACGGGGAGAGGTCGGACAGGTTCTCGGCCATCGTGCGGCCAGTGACCGTGCGGCAGTCGCCGTGTAGCAGGCCGGCGTCGAGCAGCGCCTTCATCACCACCGGCACGCCGCCCACCCGGTCGACGTCGGTCATGACGTAGCGGCCGAACGGCTTGACGTCGGCGAGATGCGGGGTGCGGTCCCCGATCCGGTTGAAGTCGTCGAGATCCAGCCGGATGCCTGCCTCGTGTGCGATCGCGAGCAGGTGCAGCACCGCGTTGGTCGAGCCGCCGAGCGCCATCACGACGGTGATCGCGTTCTCGAACGCCTCACGGGTGAGGATCATGCGCGCGGTGACGCCGGCGTCGACCATGCGCACCACGGCTTCGCCGCTGCGCTCGGCGTAGGCGTCGCGGCGTGAATCCGGTGCCGGCGGCGAGGCACTGCCCGGCAGCGACAGGCCGAGCGCCTCGGCGGCGCAGGCCATCGTGTTGGCGGTGAACATGCCACCGCACGCGCCCTCGCCGGGGCACGCGTGGCGTTCGATGGTGTCGAGATCCTCGCGGCTCATGGTGCCGAGCGCGCACGCACCGACGCCCTCGAACGCGTCCGCGATCGTGATGTCGCGATCATCGACCCGCCCGGGCAGTGTCGAACCGGCATAGAGGAAGACCGCCGCGAGGTCCAGCCGCGCCGCGGCCATCAGCATGCCGGGTTCGGACTTGTCGCAGCCAGCCAGCAGGACGATGCCGTCGAACCGCTCGGCGAACACGACCGTCTCGACCGAGTCGCAGATCACCTCGCGGGAGACGAGCGACGCGTGCATGCCCTCGTGCCCCATGGAAATGCCATCGGAGACCGAGATGGTGCCGAACTCCATCGGGAAGCCCGACGCGCCGCGCACACCCTCCTTCGCGCGCTTGGCCAGCCGCGCCAACGACAGGTTGCACGGCGTGATCTCGTTCCAGGACGACGCGACGCCGATCTGCGGCTTGTCCCAGTCGTCGTCGCCCATGCCGACAGCTCGCAGCATCGCCCGGGCCGGAGCCCGCTCCATGCCGTCGGTGACCTCGTGACTCCTCGGCTTGCGAGTGCGGGCGCTCACGCCCGCTGACTGTAGTAGGTCGCGCTGGGCGGCCCATCGCCGCGCGAGTCCACGGGCTCGGTGCAGGCCCGGAGCCGCTACGGCACGGCGGACTGTGGCGGCCCACTCTGCGACCATGGGCCTGTGTCCGACGACGTCACGGTGCGGCTGCGGGTGCCCCGCACCAGCCTGTTGGCGGTGTTCTTCCTGCTGCTGTGCGTCACGCCGCTGGCCTTCGCGCACACCGTGCTGCTCGTGGTCTACGTCGTCCCGCTGGTCGCCGCGCTCTGGGTTCTCCGCTACGGCACCGACGTCGACGCGCGCGGTGTCACCGTGCGGGCGCTGCTCGCCAGCCGCCGCATCGGATGGGATGACATCGAGGCGATCCGGCCTATGCCGCGCGGCGAACTGCAGCTCGTACTGCGCACGGGCGGGCTGATGCGGTTGCCGGCGGCCCGGATCCGGCACCTCGACCTGATCGCCGTGGCGAGCGGCGGCAGGGTGCCCGCTCTCGACAGCGGTGACGCGGCGGCCGGGCCGGCTCAGTAGCCGTCGCTGACGACGTTCTCCAGCGGCTCGCCGGCCGCGAATCGCCGTAGCTGCGCGGTGATCAGCGCAGCGGCACGATCGGGGAACCCGCGCACCGACCCGGCGACGTGCGGTGTCAGCAACAGCCCGTCGACGAGCCACAGGGGATGGTCGGCCGGCAGCGGTTCGGGATCGGTGACGTCCAGGGCTGCCCGCAACCGACCGTTCTGCAGCTCGGCAAGCAGCGCGTCGGTGTCGACGACGGGTCCGCGCGCGGCGTTCACCAGCAGCGCGCCGTCCTTCATCCGGCGCAGGAACGCGGCGTCGACCAGACCGCGGGTCGCGTCGGTCAGCGGCACGATGACGACGACGGCGTCGGCGCCCGGCAGCAGATCCGGCAGGTCGTCCATGGAGTGCACGCCGTCGCGGGCGCGGCGCGCGACCATCGTCACCTCGACGTCGAACGGCAGCAGCCGGGCGCGCAGGCCCTCGCCGATCGCCCCGGCTCCGACCACGAGCACCCGAGTGCCAGCCAGCTCGCCGGTAACGTGAAAGGCCCACTCCCGCCGCTGCTGGGCCAGCACGAAGCCGGGCAGCTCGCGAGCGGCGGCCAGCAGCACGGCCGCCGCCCACTCCGAGGTCGCGCTGGTGTGCACGCCGCGGGCGTCGCAGAGCGTCACGCCGCCGGGGAGTCGGCCGACGAACGCGTCGGCGCCGGCGGTCATCAGCTGCACGACCGCGAGCTCCGGCAGCGACGTTACCGCCTGCGAGATCGCCGGTCCGGCGAGGAACGGGGGCACCCAGAAGGTCGCGCCGCTGCCAGCGTCCGGAACCGCGCCGTTGCCGTCCCAGACAGCGGCGACGGCACCGCTCGGCAACGGCTCGATCCGGCGCAGCATTCCGGCGGACGGCAGCAGTGCGTGCAGGTCGGGCACCCCGCGACGGTAGCGCGCCGACGGTCGAGGAGTTTGGCGCGGGAACGACGACGACCTCGGACCCGTCGAACGGCGCAACCGACCGGGCCGTCATCGGGCCGATCGGCTGGGTAGTTCGCATCGGCACCGGCGCTCAGGGAGACTGGTCACGTGAGGCTTACCCGGCGCGCGCTCGCGACCGTCGCGGGCGGCGCGGCCCTCGCAGTCTCGAGCCTCACCCTGACCGCCTGCTCCGCGCACCGGAACGCCGCGTTCCCGCCGGAGGCGCGGACGTGGACCTCCCAGGACAACGGGCCGCCGCCCGCCGTCGATCCCCAGCAGCCCGGCCCGGCACCCACCGGCCCGCCGACCAGCGGACCGAGCCGGCCGGGCGGCAGGCCGACCGATCCCAACATTGTCGCGGACCATCTCGACGTTCCGTGGGGCCTCGCGATCACCCCCGACGGCAACGCGATCGTCGGCGAGCGACCCACTGGCCGGCTGCTCGCGGTGACCGCCAAGCGGGGACCGGTCACGACCCTGATGCGGGTTCCTGGCGTCGATCCCGCCGGTGACGGTGGCCTGCTCGGCATTACCGTCGCGCCGTCGTACGACGAGGACGGCCTGATCTACGCCTACCTCACGACCAAGACCGACAACCGGGTGGTGCGGTTCTCGATCGGCAGCAGCGTCAAGCCGATCCTGACGGGCATCCCGAAGGGTGCGACCGACAACGGCGGCCGGATCGGCTTCGGCCCCGACGGCTACCTCTACGTCGGAACCGGTGACGCCGGAAGGCCCGCGCTCGCAGCCGAGCCGGCCAGCCTGGCCGGCAAGATCCTGCGCATCACCGTCTTCGGCACGCCCGCGCCCGGTAACCCGACGTCGTCGTCACCGGTCTGGGCCAGCGGGTTCCAGAACGTTCTCGGCCTGTGCTGGAGCAAGAACCACGATCTCCTGGCCACCGACGCCGGGTCGACGGCCGACGAGGTCGACGTCGTGCACAGGGGGCTGGACTACGGCTGGCCGAAGAGCCAGGGCCGGGTGGGTGCGGCACCGGACCTACCGGTGATCGCGTTCCGGTCCGGGCAGGCGTCACCCGGCGGCTGCGCGATCGAGGGCTACGGCCTGTTCGTCGGCGAGCTCAACGGCAGGCGGCTCGACGGCGTGCAGATGAGCACCGGCGGCCACCTGGCAGCGACGGCGAAACCAACCCTGACCAACGCCTACGGCAGGCTCCGCACGGTGGTGGCGGCACCCGACGGAGCGTTGTGGATCACGACCTCGAATCGCGACGGCCACGGCAGGCCGAAGGCCGACGACGACAAGGTGCTGCGCATCCTGCCGCCGTCGGGGTCGACGACGCCACCGGTCTGATCCCAGCCCGGCCGACCGATCACTGCTCGACGCCGAGGCGCTCCAGGATCAGGCGGTGCACCGCCCGTGCGTCGGCCTGGCCGCGGGTCGCCTTCATTACAGCGCCAACAAGCGCACCGGCGGCGGCGAGCTTCCCGGCGCGGATCTTCGCCGCGACGTCGGGCTGATCCGCGATCACGGCGTCCACAGCGGTGCCCAGCGTGTCGTCGTCGGTGACCTTCGCGAGGCCCTGCTCGGCGACGACGGCGTCGGGTTCCTGACCGGACGCCAGCACACCGTCGACCACCTGCCGCGCCAGGCCGGTCGAGAGCTCGGCCGCGAGTTCGATGACGCGGGCCACCTGCGCCGGTGAGATGGCCAGGTCCCCGGCGTCAATGCCGTCCGCATTCGCCTGCTGCGCAAGGTATCCGAGCCACCAGTTGCGCGCATCGTCAGGGCTCGCGCCAGCCTCGACGGTAGCGCCGACGAGGTCGACGACTCCGGCGTTCGCCATCGCGCGCATGTCCCGGTCGGACGCGCCGAGCCGCTGCGCGATCCGGGCGCGGCGCTCCGCCGGCGCTTCGGGCAGGTCCGCGCGCAGCCGCTCCACCCAGCCGGCGTCGGGCGCCAGCGGCACCAGGTCCGGCTCCGGGAAGTACCGGTAGTCGGTCGCCTCCTCCTTGCTGCGGCCCGGCGTCGTCCCGCCGGTGTCCTCGTGGAAGTGCCGAGTCTCCTGATGCACCCGGCCACCGGCGTCGAGCAGCTCCGCCTGCCGATGCATCTCGAACCGCACCGCCCGCTCGACCGAGCGCAGCGAGTTGACGTTCTTCGTCTCCGTGCGGGTGCCCCATGCGGTTCCGCCTCGCGGCATCAGGGACGTGTTCACGTCACAGCGCAGGTTCCCCCGCTCCATCCGCACCTCAGAGACGCCGAGCGCACGCAGCGTGTCGCGAAGCTCGCTGACATAAGCCTTTGCGACGACGGGCGCGGCCGCGCCGGTGCCCGTGATCGGCCTGGTCACGATCTCGACGAGCGGGATGCCGGCGCGGTTGTAGTCGACCAGCGAGTGCGTCGCACCGTGGATGCGTCCGGCGGGCCCGCCGACGTGCAGGCTCTTGCCGGTGTCCTCCTCCATGTGCACGCGCTCGATGCCGATGCGGTACGTTGTCCCGTCGACCTCGACATCCAGGAAACCGTTGGTACACAAGGGTTCGTCGTACTGACTGATCTGGAAGTCCTTGGGCATGTCGGGATAGAAGTAGTTCTTGCGCGCGAAGCGGCACCAGCTCGCAATGTCGCAGTGCAGCGCCAGGCCGATGCGCGCGGCGTATTCGACGGCGGTCCCGTTCATCACCGGCAGCGAACCGGGCAGGCCGAGGCACACCGGGCAGGTCTGGGTATTGGGCTCGGCGCCGAAAACCGTTGCGCAACCGCAGAACATCTTCGATGCCGTGCCGAGCTCGACGTGCGTCTCGATGCCGAGCACCGGCTCGTAGCGCGCGAGCACGTCGTCGTAGGCGATCATCGGATCGGCTCCGGTGCATCGTCGGCGAGCGGATGATCGGTCGCGGCTTCGACGGCGGCGGCGAGGGCATACATGCGGTCATCGCGCATGGTCGGCGCCATGACCTGCAGGCCAACCGGCAGGCCGTCGTCGGGCGAGCGTCCGCAGGGGACGGACATCGCCGGCGTCCCGGCGAGGTTCGCGGGAATCGTGGCGAGGTCGGCGAGGTACATCTTCAGCGGGTCGTCGACGCGCTCGCCGATCCGGAACGCCGTGGTCGGCGTCGTCGGCGAGATCAGCAGGTCGAACGAGGTGAAGGCCGCCTCGAAGTCGCGGCAGATCAGCGTCCGCACCTTCTGTGCCTGTCCGTAGTAGGCGTCGTAGTAGCCGGCGGACAGCGCGTACGTGCCCAGCATGACGCGACGCTTGACCTCCGCACCGAACCCGGTCGCGCGAGTGGCCGCCATGACCTCCTCGGTGCTGGCAGCGCCATCATCTCCGACCCGAAGGCCGTAGCGCATCGCGTCGAAGCGCGCGAGGTTCGACGAGCACTCACTCGGCGCTATCAGGTAGTAGGCCGGCAGCGCGTAGTCGAAGTGCGGGCAGGAGACCTCGCCGAGCCGCGCGCCGAGGCGCTCCAGCAACGCGATCGCCTCGTGGTAGCGGGCACGCACGCCGGGGTCGTACCCCTCGCCGTCGAGCTCGCGGACGACGCCGATGCGCAGCCCGCTGATGTCGGCGCGGCGAGCGGCCTCGACGACGTCGGGCACGGGCGCATCGATCGACGTCGAATCGCGCGGGTCGTGGCCGGCGATGGCGGCGTGCAACAGCGCGGCGTCGAAGGTGGTGCGGGCGAGCGGCCCCGCCTGGTCGAGGCTCGAGGAGAACGCGACCAGCCCGTACCGGGAAACGCCGCCGTAGGTGGGCTTGGCGCCGACGATTCCGGTAACGGCGGCCGGCTGCCGGATAGAGCCGCCGGTGTCGGTCCCGATCGCGATCGGGGCCTCGAACGCAGCCACGGCGGCCGCCGAGCCGCCGGACGAGCCGCCGGGGATGCGGTCCAGATCCCACGGATTGCGGCTGGGACCGAACGCCGAGTTCTCGGTGGAGCTGCCCATNNTCGTCCATGTTCGTCTTGCCCAGGATCACCACTCCGGCCTCGCGTAGCCGGGTGGTGACGGTGGCGTCATACGGCGGGATCCAGCCTTCGAGGATGCGCGAACCGCAGGTCGTGGGCAGGCCGCGCATCGTGAGCACGTCCTTCAACGC
The DNA here is from genome assembly GCA_003244255.1 of Pseudonocardiales bacterium. GTDB lineage: Bacteria > Actinomycetota > Actinomycetes > Mycobacteriales > QHCD01 > QHCD01. Next base: position 49,698 of record QHCD01000046.1, read on the forward strand.
CAGCGGGACGCCGGCGAGCGGGCCGAGCTGCTCGCCGTCCGCGTGCGCCTTGTCGACGGCCCGGGCCGCTTTCAGAGCACCGTCGTCGTCGACGACGAGGAACGCGTGTACCGCCTCGTCGACGGCGGCGATGCGGTCGAGGTGCGCTCTGGTCACCTCGACCGCACTGACCTCTCCGGCCTTGATCAGGCTCGCGAGTTCAACCGCGGTACGCCGGTGCAGGCCGGTCATCACGCTTCCTCGTCGAGGATGCGCGGTACCCGGAATCGGCCGCCCTCGGCGGCGGGAGCACCGGCGAGCACGTCGTCGCGCGGCAGCGACGGCGTCACCTCGTCACGGCGCAGCACGTTGCTCATCGGCACCGAGTGCGACGTCGGCGGGATGTCGGCGGCGGCGACCTCGCCGACCCGCGCGACCGCTTCAAGGATGACGTCGAGCTGGCCGGCGAAGCGTTCGAGCTCGTCGCCGGTCAGGTCGAGGCGGGCGAGGTGGGCGAGGTGCGCGACCTCGTCGCGGGTCAGGCCGGTCCGGCGTTCGAGCACGCTCAGCGAGTCTAGACGGTATGGGGGTTGGTGCCGGGCGGTGCGGTCGTTGAGCGGTCGGGGTGGTGACCACACGGAACACTTGTGCACGGGCGAGGCCTCGCCCGACCGGATATCCAGGCAGGATGGGGCCGTGAGGACTTCGGTGCAGTCGCAGCGCCGCCGGTGAGCGCGCAGGCCACGCCTGCGCTGCCGAGCGGGGTACGCGCATGGGTCGCGGGTGCCCGGCCGCGCACGCTGCCGAACTCGATCGTCCCGGTGCTCGTGGGCACCGGTTGCGCGTCGGCGGCGGGCGCGGTGGTCTGGGGCCGCGCGGTGCTTGCGCTCGTCGTGGCGCTGGCTCTGCAGGTCGGAGTCAACTACGCAAACGACTACAGCGACGGCGTTCGCGGCTCCGACACCGTGCGTGTCGGACCGTTGCGGTTGACGTCGTCGGGGGTCTTCGCGCCCCGAGCGGTGCTGTTGGGCGCATGCATCGCACTCGGGACGGCCTGCGCGGCCGGCCTGGTACTGGCGGCGTTGACCACGTGGTGGCTGGTGGTCGTCGGCGCGCTCGCGGTTGCGGCGGCGTGGTTCTACACCGGCGGCCCGCGGCCGTACGGCTATCGCGCGATGGGCGACCTCTCGGTGTTCGTGTTCTTCGGCCTGGTCGCCGTCGTCGGGACGGCGTATGTGGCGTCCGTGCACCCGGGGGTGACCGCTCTCGCCGTGCTCGCCGCGATTCCGTGCGGCCTGCTGTCCGTCAGCGTGCTGGTGATGAACAACCTGCGCGACATCCCGCGGGACGCGGAATCGGGCAAGCGCACCCTCGCCGTCGTCCTGGGCGATGCCGGTACCCGTCGGCTCTACCTCGGCAGTCTTGCCGCCGCCGCCGCGGTGACCGTTGCGGTCGCCGTGCTGCACGTGGCCGCGGTGATCGCGCTGCTGGCCGCGCCGCTCGCCGTGCGGCCGGTGCGTCAGGTGCTGCACGGCGCCGCCGGCCGCGATCTGATCGCCACCCTCGGTGAGACCGCCGCGCTGCAACTCGGATTCGGCCTGCTGCTGACCGCCGGGCTCTTCCTCTAGCGCCGCCGGCCGGTCCCCGCAGCCGCCGCGGCTGGACGACGGGCCGGGCGTCAATGCGGCCGCTGGAATGTCCGGAACAGCCGCCCCATCGAGGGCACGACCACAGCCACGCCGACGGCGCAGGCGACCAGCCTTGCGTGCAGGGTGCTGCTCGGTGCCTGCGCCCCGGCGACATCGAGTCCCGGCAGCAGGTGTGGGTACTGCGCGATTCCCCACCCCCACACGATGCTCGCCACGGCGGCCGCACCGGCGACGCGGGCGAGGGCGAAGCGCCGAGCCAGGACCAGCGCCAGCGACGACGCGCCGGCGCCCTCGAGACGACCACCAAGGCAACGGCCCGCCCGCTGAGGCCGTCGAACAGGGCTCGGGCGTCGGCCCTGACGACGACGAGCCCCACGATCGACAACGCTCCGGTGGCCAGGCCGCTGGAAATCGAGCGACGCCGGAACCAGGTCACCAGCGCCTCATCGCCGCTGCGCGCGGCGTCGCCGCACAGGTAGGTGGCGGCCAGATAGGTGCACGACGCGACCGCCAGCAGTCCGGAGCAGACGGCGACCGGAGCCGACCAACCGCCCACCACGTCGCCCGCGGCGATTCCCGCAGGTACCCAGCCGGCCGCGATCGCGCCGGCGGCCGCGCCCAGAAAGAACGGCGTGGCGAGCGACCACGCCGCAAACGCGGCACCGAAGACCCGCTGCTCGCCGGCCGAGACAACCGCCTTGCGGAAGGCGAATGCCGATCCTCGGGCGATGATCCCGAGGGCCGCCAGGGTGAGCGGAATCCACAGCGTCGAGGCGATCGCGGCAAATACGGCGGGATAGCAGGTCCACATCAGCACCAGGACGAAGATCAACCAGACGTGGTTGGCCTCCCATACCGGCCGGATGACGTGCTCGATCAGCCGCCGTCGGGCCCGGCCGGCCGCCGCCGACCCGAGGCCCGGTCATTCTGACCGGGAGAGCCGGATGGAACTGTCGCAGCGGAAGGTGCCGGGCGGCTGCAATGAGGCCCGGTCATTCTGACCGGGAGAGCCAGAGCCAGCCAGATCCTACAACGGATGTCAAGCGGCTGCAATGAGGCCCGGTCATTCTGACCGGGAGAGCCAGCCGGCGCAAACCTACCAGGCCGCGCTAAAGGGCTGCACTGAGGCCCGGTCATTCTGACCGGGAGAGCGCGGTGAGCACTGGCAACCCATTTTCGATGCTCGAAAAGCTGCAATGAGGCCCGGTCATTCTGACCGGGAGAGCCGCGGCTGTAGGGGGTGAGGGTGCCGTCGCCGCCCTCGCTGCAATGAGGCCCGGTCATTCTGACCGGGAGAGCCGCGACCGCCTCATGCACCCTGGACGGTTTGAAGGCTGCTGCAATGAGGCCCGGTCATTCTGACCGGGAGAGCTGGTGGGCGCCCTACACGATCCTCGACGTCCTAGGGGCTGCAATGAGGCCCGGTCATTCTGACCGGGAGAGCCGAACGTGCCACCGGCCATCAAGTACAGGCCATACACGCTGCAATGAGGCCCGGTCATTCTGACCGGGAGAGCCGTGATCCTGACGAACTCAGCCCAGCCCTTGCCGGGCTGCAATGAGGCCCGGTCATTCTGACCGGGAGAGCCGGGATGGCCCCCGCGATACCGGATCAGATCTTCGACACGCTGCAATGAGGCCCGGTCATTCTGACCGGGAGAGCCAGCGGTGGCCGAGTCAAGCGCCAGTGGGGTACGGGCTGCAATGAGGCCCGGTCATTCTGACCGGGAGAGCCCGGGGCGCCGAGGGTCTGACCCCAATCCGCTTGCAGCTGCAATGAGGCCCGGTCATTCTGACCGGGAGAGCCGTACATCACGTTGGTTGTGAGAACCCAAATACTTGCGCGCTGCAATGAGGCCCGGTCATTCTGACCGGGAGAGCCGGATTCGTCCGGGAAGCCCTGGCCGACTACAACCTGCTGCAATGAGGCCCGGTCATTCTGACCGGGAGAGC
>QHCD01000047.1:0-984 GCA_003244255.1 Pseudonocardiales bacterium
CGGCGGCGGAGATCGTGCTGGCGCTGCAGACGGCGGTGACCCGTCACTTCGACGTGTTCGACCCCGTTGTCGTGACCGTCGGAATGCTGCACGCCGGCACGAAGGTGAACGTCATCCCCGACGACGCCTGCCTCGAAGCCACCGTCCGCACGTTCTCCGCGGCAGTGCGGGACCGGATCGAGGCGGTCGCTGTGCGCGTGTGCACGCAGATCGCCGCGGCCCACGGGCTCGACGCCGAGGTCGAATACTTTCGCGGTTACCCCGTTACCGTCAACGACGAGGCCGAATTCGAGTTCCTGGCCGAGACCGTTCGGGACGTGTACGGCGAGGAGCGGTTCGAGCTTCGCGCACAGCCACTCACCGGCTCGGAGGATTTCTCTCGTGTACTCGAAGAAATCCCTGGGGCGTATGTGTTTCTCGGCACGCCGACCACCGACGACTACGAGAACGCGCCGTACAACCACTCCTCGCTCGCCGCCTTCGACGACGCCTGGCTGGCCGACGGCGCCGCGCTGCTCGCCGAACTGGCCGTGCGCAGGATGGCTCGCCAGCCCGACTGAGAGGAGATCGCCGTGCGCCCCCGCGACTTCGAACTCGACCCCCGACCTGACGGCCTAGGGTCTTCACTATGTCGCGAGACACCTGTGCACGATGTCCCGAGACATCGCACTGTGCGGGAGAGGGGAGTCGAACACCCCTCACGGCGGTATCGGCCCGTACCGGGTAGTCCGAAAATAGGGCCCCTGAACTGCCCGTATGACAGTCCGTAACCGGCCGTCGTCATGCCTGATCCGGTCCCGTGCTAACCGGTGCGTTAGCAATCGGTTAGCAAACACGTCCACTGTGGACAGCCTCTGGGGGCAGTCGGCGCCGAGCTCGGCACGACCGACGTGGTTGGAGCGGATCCGTGTTACACACCGCTTCCCGAGGCCCTGAGGACGCCGCACAGGCACGAACAGGCAGAGGCGGGGGTAATCCCATACC
>QHCD01000047.1:989-7405 GCA_003244255.1 Pseudonocardiales bacterium
GAGTCACATCGCCGGCGACGACGGCAGCCCGCGGCTCGCTCACAACGCCGTCTGTAACGTTGGCGAGGACGTCCATGACACGGGCCCGGTTCGCCGCGAGCAGCCGGAACCGGAACCGATCATCCTTGCCCAGCCCGGACCCTTCGCTCGCGTGCGAAGGGTCCGGTGTTCCCCGCAGCATCGCTTCCTCGGCGTCGCCGAGTAGGTGTTCCGGGACATGCCCAGCGCCTCGCCGACCCGTTCGGCGGTCCGGTCCACGGGGTGCGGTCTAACTTCGCGCCCAGGTGGGCGCGAAGTTAGATCCGCTCGTTCTCCCTGCCGCGACGGGTGCTTCGGGCGAGGGTGCGGGCGCGGCCGGGCGAACCGGACGCGGCCTTCGCGGCCTTGGCCTTGGCCTCGCCGGTACCTTCCTGAAAATTTCCGGAAGGTTCCGGGGCCTTGCCGACCTTCTGTCGTTTGGCTGCTTTGGGCTTCTCCAACGCCAGCAGGGCAGCCGCCTGCCCGACGCTGCATCCCAGCCACGGCCGCCACCGGCCAGCGCCCCGAACTCGCACCAGCTCACACGCTCCCCGCCACAGGCGCGGCCGGCGAGCCTGACAGGCCGCCAGCGAGACGGTCTCCGCGCCTCCCAGTGCCCGGCGGCGCCCCAGAAACGCTCAGATTCCCATCGGGGAGAAAAACGGGCCCGACCATCGGCCGTGTCCGTTTTGTGGGCTCGTATTTTTTCTGCTCGGTGAGGTTGATCGCGGCCGACGACACGGTAGGTCAGGATGGCCGCAGACCCCGGCACGATCGTGCTTGGTCCCGTGCACCACACCGCCCGATGTGCCCGCCATGCCCCTCGCCGTGCTGTGGTGCGTGGGGTGCGGACAGACCACCAACGGCAGGCACGCACCTACGTGCGACCGACGTCAGCGCGTGACGACGGCAGTCTGCAACGAAGGCGGGGTTTGAACTTCTAGCCCTGCGGGGCTAGAAGTTAGATCCGACCGTTCCCCCACGGGACGCAACCGTGTCACACCGCGACATGACGACGACGACGGGACAGGGCCGAGCACGACCGAGCACGACGTCGACTCGCCACCACGGCCACCGAGCCGAGCCGCTCAGTCCGCCTGTACCGACGTCGATACCTCCATCCTTACCGAATCACGCAGCTGGCATGGCAATCCAGACCGCGGGTGTTAGAGGTCCGGGGTGCCACCACGCAACCGGCCCACGCGGCAGCAGCGCAGGTTCGAGTCAGATGCCGGCGAGTTTCCATGCCGCGCGGGGCTCGACGACGACGGGGACGCAGACGCGGCGGGCACGGAGCCGCCAGCCGTCGTTCTCGTCTTCGCGGATGGACTTGGTTTCTACGCCGGCGATCGCGCCTGCGTAGCCGGGGCCGCCGAGCTGCTCGTCGGCCATGCCACCGAGTTGTGTGGAGTCCACGATGAGGGCCTGGCCGGTGGTGGGCATGTGCGGCGAGGCGAGCCAGCGGAGTCCGCCGATCGACGGGAACGCCCCGGAGATCGCTGGATTGTTGACGTCAGTTTCTCTCGGCACGTAGCCGGCGTCGACGAACGCGGCCATCGCGTTCGCGTAACTGACGTCGTCGAGGGCGATGGTGTCGGGGTCGAGGCCGAGCCCGAGGGCACGCATGGCGGCGACACGTTGCATGACGTCTCTGAAGATTGCCCCGCCGGTTGCGGTGGCCCAGGGAGTGACGGCGGCCGTGGACTGGGTGACGACCGTCTCAATAATGGACATCGCTACGGCGTCCACAGTTCGGACGAGTTGATTGACGAGTTTCGCGAACGCGCGGCTGACTGGGTCGATGTTGGTGCGTTTGATGGACTCGTCGGTGATGGGCACGTCCTGGCCCCACTTGACGACAGCGGCGACCTGTGGATCGCCCACCGTCATCGGTGACATCGGATATTCGGAGCCGGCCGTAACCTGCTCGGCGCCGCGGACCGTTGTGATCGGCTCGCTCTGCCAGTATTGGACGGCGCCGCCGATGGCGTTGAATCTGGCAGTGAGGAGCGCGTCGGCGATGAACCGCTGCTCCGCAATAGTCCGAATGCGTCGCGCGATGAGTGTCGGCGATTGGAGTAGCGTATGGATTGTGAGGTAGTCGCCGCTGATCGTTGGGGCCGGCGGCGGGTAAGATGCAGCCATCTTTCTTTCTCCTTTGGGTTGGCCGGATTAGGGATATTGCCTTTGCCGGTTCTGTTGATTATATGCGCTGGCGGGCAGGGGGGGTCAGGTGTCGTCCGCGTCGTCATCATCGGGGATGGTGGCGACTACTTCTGACCATTCGGTAGTGAGTAGCGTCTCGTCGATGCGCTGGTCGACCTCTTTGACGTCGAGGGGCATGCCGGTCTCGTCCTCGTACAGGACTGTGCGATGGACGTACCGACGGCCGTCAGGGTCGACGCGGAGTTCGTCCGTCGTGAATCTGTGTGGTTGTGTCACGGGGTGTCCTTTCGTTGCCGGACAGTTGGGGGCGTGGGTGATGCGGGCGCGGCTCAGGTCTGGCCGCCCGGTAGCGAGGATCGGGGTCGTGAAGTGTGTGCAGCCGCATCGGCTGGATTCGCGGAGCGCCATCGCGGCTTGGTCCGCGGCTGAGCGCAGTCCGGTGGCTGCTCGTTCGTCGGCGCGGGCGCCGGCGATCTGCTCGTAGCTGCATTCGGTGGCGGGGCGGCCGTATTTGGCGCGGCAGGTGTCGTCGATGTGGTCGAGTGCGTTTCGGGCGGCCTGGTTGTTCATCGTTTCGGTGTCTCCCTCTGTCTCTTGGTCGTGTTGCGCCTGCCATCGGCTTTCGGTTAGTGCGCTGCGGGTCGGACTCCACTGCTCATTATCCGGCATTGCGGAGTTCCTCTCGTGTGCGCTTCATTGTGGCCTGCTGGTCGAATGCGGCGGGCCGGTACTGCCATGGTGTCGGTAGAGCGCCGTACGGCTTCAGATTCGGTGCCTCGCGGCGTTGTCGCCGGTAGAGGATCGCGCGGGTGGTTGTGCTGCCGAGGTGCCAGGCGCCGACGACCGCGAATATGTCGACCATGATCTGGCCGGCGGTGGTCACCACGAGATCGCCCCGAGGTCGTCGTCGGCGTCGGTAAGGTCGTCGTCGGCGTCCGTCCAGCCGTCGGCGCCGACTTCCTCGATCGGTCCTGTGAGGGTGTGTCCGTGGCCGGCAGGTAGCGGGTGGTCGAACCACCGGGAGTCGGGGCCGTAGCGGGCGACGTCGTCGAAAGCGAACTGCCAGCCTTCGGGGGTGACGGTGCTGGTCATGATGGCATCCCTTCGTCGATAGGTGTGGCGCCGAGCTGGTCGCAGACGAGGGCGACGAGGGCGTCGTGCAGGGTGTCGTCGAGGGGCGGGCCGGGGTCGCAGCCGGGGTGCGTCGCACCGGCCGCGGGGTCGAGTCGGGTATTGCAGAGGCGGCACGGGGCGGGGGTCACGACGCCAGCTCGCAGTCGCCGTGGTGATCCCAGCCGAGCGCGGCAAGCCCGCCGAGTGGTTGCCGGCAAGTAGTGCACGGGCGTAGCTCCGGGTGCCGTACCCGGCCTGCGTCGCGGAGGTATTCTGCCGCGGCCGCGGTCCAGTCCGGCGGATCGGCGTCGCCGGTTTCGTCCGTGTAGAGAAGGCCGGATTTGTGCCTCGCGTGACTCGCAGCCTCGCGGGTGAGCGTGGAATCGGGTTCCGGGTGCGAGTTATCCCCCGCGCCGTGCGAGTCTTGGCTCGCGTTCTGCGAGTCTTGGCTCGCGCCTGACGGGCCATTCTGAGCGTGATTGCGAGACTGCGAGTCTTGCGAGGCACGATTCCCGGCCTCTCTACACGGGGGGCGTATCTGCCAGTGGACGAGGTTGCTGTGCCCGGCGGGGAGTTCGTTCACGGTCCACCCGGCGCGGCGCATGTTCGGTGCTTGCCGGCGTAGCTGTTGGGTGACGGCCCTGGCCGTGGCCGGCCAGCCCTTCGGTGCCCGCCACCGTTCAACGTCGGGGGTGACCCGCGTGAGCAGGTCGGCGGCAGTGCCGGTGAACGTTTCGCCGACCTGTAGGTGCTCGCCCATCGCGATTAGGAACGGATCGTCGGTCAGCGCCTCGGTGGCTAGCCCGCCGATCCGTTTCAGGTAGTGGGCCAGCCCTTCGGTGCCGAGCAGTTGGTCCACCGCCGCGAGCCGGCGGGCGTAGTCCGCCATTCGTGGTTTTCTGGCTAACTCAACAGAGGGCAGTAGTTGTTTCAGACTCGCAGCGAGGTCTAATACGGCGCCGAGGATGGCCGGGTATGACTGCTCCCACGCCTCGGAGAGGGCATCGTCTTCGAGGCGGGCGTCGTCGTCGATGCGGTGCAGTGTGACGGGGAGCAGCCTGTCGGCGAAGTCCCCGCGGACGGCACCGAGGTCGATGCCGGTCAGAATCAGGCAGCGCTTTACCGCGAAGATGACCAGGTCGGCGTCGCTGTAGAGCTGTCTGCGTACGTCGCCGGCGCCGGTGACCGCACGGCACAGGCTGTCCGACAGCCATTCGGGGAGCGCGCTTATGTTGTCCAACGCCACGATCCAGCTGCCGGATGCCGTCGTAATCCACGCTTCGGCATCCCGCGGTGCCTTCTGCACGCCGGCGCCGGTCGGATCGAGCAGTGTCAACATCTTGGCCGCGCTGGTCTTGCCGGTGCCTTGTTCACCCCATAGCCCGAGGATCGGGTGCGGCATCCCCTCGGCTAGCACACAGAGGAGCCATGCCAAGATCAGCGGTCGATCCTCCGGTGCGACGTTGAGAAGGTGCCATAGTTGGTCGATGCTTCCGCTGCGGGTTGGTGTCGGTAGTGGTGCGGTTAGCTGCCGCCGGAATAGCACCGGCGGGTCGTTGACGATTTCCCAGCCGCCGGCGGTGATGCGCACGGCCCGCCCGGTTGCGTCTGCCAGGTCGAGGTATGTCGCGTCGGTGGTTTCGGCGACTCGCAGATGCAATGTTTCCGGTTCGCAGTCCGCGGCGCGGCCCTCTAACACGAGCATCGCGTCGGCCAACGCCTGCGCGGGGGCCGCTTTCCCGGTGGCTGTGTAATACTTGCGGGCTAGCTGTGCCCGCATGGATGATTTGCCGCCGCGCAGCATCCGTACCAGCCGTGGACCGTTGCGGGGCACGGCGAACGGCTGCTCCTGCGTTGACACGCCGAGTCGGTAGATTTGCTCGGCCAGCTCGACCAGCCGGGTCGACGCGGACTTTTTCTCTTCGCGTTTTTCCGGGCCGAGCGCGTCGTCGACGATCCGGGCGGCCGCGTCGTCCGTGGCAGTCACAACGCGCCGCCCGAGTCGAGCCCGGACCGGACGGTCGCGATAATTTCGCCCTCGCCGAGCCCGGCGGTCAGGCCGGCCGAGTGCAGCGCCATCTCGACCTGCACCCGATCCACGCCGCCGCTAATCAGCGAGGCGGCGTTGTAGGCGGCCCAGTTCAGAATCGCGTTGCGCTGGCCCGCCGGCGCGTCGAGCACCGTACGGACCAGCCCGTGCAGCGACGCACGCGGATTACCGGCCCGGCCGGGCATCGTCGGCCGGTGCAGCACCGGCCGAGCCAGCGCGGCGATGATCCACGGCGGCACCGGCGGCAGCACGGCAAACTCGCCGCGCGGCCGCAGCCACCGATACCGGCGACCGTCCACTGTGGACGGCGGGCAGACGACGTAACCGCCGGCGCCGCGAGTGTCCACGTACGAGGCAAGCCTCGACGCGGTGCACGGCACGGCGCCGTCCGGGTCGGCGTAGTAGGCGTGAAACCCGTTGCCCGGCGTGGCCACCATCAACGTGCCGGCGCCGGCGCCGTCGTGCTCGGCCAGCAGCCGGCGCCAGTTGTCCAGACCGGCCGCGCCGTCGATATCGACCACGGCCAGCCCGGCGCCGGTGGCGATGCCGACATTGCCGGTCCAGCCGGCGAAGCGTTCCCGCACTACCGCGGACACGTTCGCCGCGTCGTGGCAGCCATGCGCCTCGGCCGGCGCCTTGCCGTTGCGATGCACCCGCAGCACCCGCGCACCGGCCAGGGCCAACCGCACCGCGGACGACGGCACGTCCGTCCGGTCGAACTCGCCGAGCAGGTTCAGCAGCGGCCCGCGTGTCGTCTGTCCGGCGACGAACCGGCGCAGCTCGTCGTCGGACAGCCCAGCCGCTTCGGTAGGCGTGGAGGGCAGGGCCGCCGAAGCGGTCCCACCCTCCACCGGAGTCGCGGTCACTAGAACGGTGCCCGATCGTCGTCGACGTCGGCGTTGTCACCGGCCAGGTACTGCCGTGCGAGTTTCTCGTCGACGTCGGTGGGATCGGTCAGAATCCACGGTGCCGATTTGCCCGGCGTGGCGGTGCCCTGCTCGAGTCGGCCGAGCACGTAGTCGCCGGTCGACCCGGCGAGCTGACGACGCAGCACGGTCTGATAAACCCT
>QHCD01000048.1 GCA_003244255.1 Pseudonocardiales bacterium
TCGAGGTTGTTCATCAGCATCCGCATCGGCGCCTCGGTCTGCCAGCTCCCGCAGGATAGCTGCGTCCCGCGCGGTGCCCGCACCTCGTTCATCGGGTCTGCCCCCTTCGCGTGGACGCGTGTCCGGCGCTATCGCACCGAGAGCGTGGGCCGAGCGCTCGGCCCGGAGCTCTGGTCCTGATGATGCTGGTAGGCGAAGTACGCGGCCAGCCCGAGGGCGACCGCGATCAGGAGGAAGATCAGCTTGGCGACCAACTTGGTCACCTTGATCGCCAGCACGAGCGCTAGCACGCCGACGACGATCGCGATGATCAGCAACGTCACGGGCCGCCTCCTCGGGCTCTGTCGATGGGCTGGACCATCATGGCGTGCCCGGCGCGGCATCGGCGCTCGCGGTGGCCTGCCCGCCGATCGGCGGCGCCGCCAGCCGCCGCCGCCAGGCCACGAATGCGCGCGGCCGGTCCATCCCGAGGACACCGACCGGTGTGCCGTCCCGCCGGTACACAGCCAGGAAGCTGCCGGCGTCGATCGAGCCCTCCTCGACGTCGACGTCGGGGCAGATCCGGCCGGCGAACTGGATGCGCTTGCCGTACTGATCGGACCAGAAGTACGGCAGGCCGCCGTGCCTCGGCTTCGGCGGTGTGACGCCGAGCAGGGTCGCCGCGGCAACGACCCCGCGGTCCCGGGCCGCCGTCCAGTGCTCGATGCGCTCGTGCCGCCCGGTCGCCGGATCCAGCCAGGTCGAGCAGTCGCCCACCGCGACAACGCCGGGCAACGACGTGGCGCCGGCGGCGTCGCAGCGCACGCCGTCGGACCCGACGTCGATGCCACTGCTCCGCAGCCAGTCCGTGGCCGGCGTGACACCGATGCCGATGACCACCGTTCCGGCGGTCACCTCCCGGCCGTCGGCGAGTGCGACACCGGACACCCGGCCGGTGCCCAGGAGCCCAGAAACGCCTACCCCGCAGTGCAATCGCACGCCGTTGCGCTCGTGCAGCGCGGCGACGGCGGCACCCATCTGCTCGCCGAGCGCGAACCGCAGCGGTACCGGATCGACCTCGACGACGTCGACCCGCAGGCCCAGCCGCGACGCCGTCGACGCCACCTCCGCGCCGATGAATCCCGCACCCACCACCGCCAACCGGCCGCCGGCGCGCAGATCCGCGCGCAGTGTGGTCGAGTCCTCGAGCGTGCGCAACACGTGCACACCGGCGGGGAGTTGGCGCCCGGCGGGCAGCCATCGCGGCACCGCTCCGGTCGCGACCACGACGCCGTCGGCCGGCAGCCTGGAACCGTCGGAGAGCCCGACCTCGCGAGTCGGGCCGAGCGATACCGCGGCGACGCCGAGCCGCCAGCGGAGTCCGAGGTCTTCACCGGGCAGCTCGAGGGAGATGTCGGCGACGTCGACGGTGCCGGCGAGGAACTCCTTCGAAAGCGGCGGCCGGTCATACGATCGGTGCCGCTCCGCCCCGACAATCGTCAGCTCGCCGGCGTAGCCGAGCTTTCGCAGGCCGCGCGCCGTGCTGATCCCCGCGAGGCCCCCACCGGCGACGACGATGCGGTTCATGGCCCCCGGGAGCCTACGCGGATCCGCCGGGCCACGACCGCGGATGCCGCGAACAGCGCGCGTCCCGGCCGTGTTGATCATGCGATTTCGGGACGCGACACGCCGTTTTTCCGTCCCGAAAGCGCATGATCAACAATTGCGGGGCAACAACTGCGGGCGGGCAGCGACCCCGGGGCGGGCGCTTCTCGTCGGCGAGTCAGGCGTCGCCACGCAGGATCGCCAGCAGATCGGCGCGCTCGAACAGTTGCGCCGCCGCGAGGGCGGACGGCGTTCCCGCCGCGGGATCGGCGCCGCCGGCCACCAGCGCGCGCACGACGTCGAGCTCGCCCTTGAAGACTGCGCCGGCCAGTGGGGTCTGGCCGCGATCATTGGCGATGTTGGCGTCGGCGCCTCTCCTCAGCAAGGCGTGCACGAGCTCGGCGTGCCCGTGGTAGGCCGCGAGCATCAGCAGCGTGTTACCCGCGGCATCGGTCAGGCCGACGGGCACACCGGCGTCGACGTAGCCGGCGAGCGACGATCCGCCCGATCGCGCCAGGTCGAACATCCGGTGCGCGAACCCGACGACGTCGTCCTCGCCCACGCTCACCGTGCCCCCTCACTCACCCCAATGGGGCCGTTCCTGGCTGCGGCCCGAGGTCTCGGCCGGCATCCCACTACCCTGGACTGCGCGATGCACATCGACACCAACGGGGACCTCCATGACGCAGCCGGGACAGTTCGCGCCGATGCCGACACCGCCCGAGCAGCGGTCCGCACCGCCCGGCGCCCCACCCCAGCAGATCAAGATCGCCTCGATCCTGCTGGTCGTGAACCTGGTGCTCTCGCTCGTCGTGACGATCCTCTACGTCGTCGATCGGCATGCCATCCTGCGGCTCACGCTCGAACAACACCCAAAGCTCGATCCCGCCGACGCGCGCCGCACCGTCAACGCCCAGATCTGGTCGCGCGGCGCGGTGAACATCGTCGTCGCCCTGCTCTACCTGTTCATCATCTCGCGGCTCTACCGCGGCAAGCGATGGGCGTGGCGGCGGCTGGTGTGGCTGTCGGTCGTCGGCGGCCTCGGCCTGATCTTCCTGCTGACCCAGCCCTATCCCGCGATCTTCAAGGTCGAGCAGGTCGTGCAGCTGTTGGTGCTCGCCGGCATCGCTGCGTGCGTGCTGCATCCGACCACGAGGGCGCACTACGCCAAACGCTGAGCGTGCTGCCGGATCCAGGCGTGCATGGCGATGCCGGCGGCAACGGCGGCGTTGATCGAGCGGGTGGAGCCGAACTGCGCGATCGAGTACGTCGTCGTGGCTGCGGCGCGGGCCGGCTCCGAGAGCCCTGGTCCCTCCTGGCCGAAGAGCAGCACGCAGCTGCGCGGCAGCGCCGCCGTCTCCAGCGGGTGCGCGCCGGTGAGGTTGTCTACGGCGATGATCGGCAGCTCTTGATCCGAGCACCAGGCCGCCAGGGTGCTGACGCCGTCGTGGTGCCGAACGTGCTGGTAGCGGTCGGTCACCATCGCACCGCGACGGTTCCACCGCCGGCGCCCGACGATGTGCACCTCGGCCGCGAGAAACGCGTTCGCCGTACGCACGACGCTGCCGATATTGAGATCGTGCTGCCAGTTCTCGATGGCCACGTGGAACTCGTGCCGGTGCGCATCGAGGTCGGCCACGATAGCGTCGAGCCGCCAGTACCGGTACCGGTCAGCGACGTTGCGCCGGTCACCGGCGGAGAGCAGCTCCGGATCCAGCCGCGCGTCGTCGGGCCACGGCCGCGGGTGCGGGCCAACGCCAACACCAACGCCAACGATCGACTCAACCGCGCCAATCGGTAGCGCTGCGTCACCGGCAGATCTGCTCATGAGGACAGGGTGCAGCAAACTTGACCAGGAATTCCCCGCGGCCTGACATTTCCCGAACATCGGTTGCGCATACTCGGGTCCATGGCCGCAGATCCCGGCGAGGTCCGTCACCTGCTGCGGCGGGCGACGTTCGCTGCCGGCTACGACGCCGTCGATCGCGCGGTACGCGCCGGATACACGGCCACCGTGACCGGCCTCCTGCAGCCCACGGGCACTGACGCCGGCGCCGCCCGCACGCCGATGCCGGACCTGCCGATACCGCCACGTCCGAAGGCGGCGAAGGGCTCGGCGCAGCTCAAGGCATACCGCAAGACCCTGCACGGGCAGACCGGGCCCGCGGTCGCATGGTGGGTCGACCGGATGGCGCAGGCCGACGCGCCTTTCGTCGAGAAACTAACGTTCGCATGGCACGGCCACTGGGCGACGTCGGTACAGAAGGTCAAGTTCACGACGCTGATGCTGCGGCAGAACGACACGCTCCGACGCCTCGGGCGCGGCAGCTTCCGAAATCTCGCGCAGGCGATGATCGGCGATCCCGCGCTGCTGCTCTGGCTCGACGGCGAGAAGAACAAGAAGCAGGCGCCGAACGAGAACCTCAGCCGCGAGTTCATGGAACTGTTCACCCTCGGCCACGGCAACTACACCGAGACCGACGTCCGGCAGGCGGCCAGGGCGCTCACCGGATGGCGGGTGAGCCGCAAGACCGGTGCGTCGGTGTTCGATCCGGCCGAGTTCGACGACGGCGAGAAGGCGATCCTCGGGCGCACCGGCAATTTCGACGCCACCGGCTTCGTGGACCTTGTCATCAGCCAACCGGCGTCGCCACGCTACCTGGCGACCAGAATGTGGCGGCGGTTCGCCAGCCCCGCCCCGCCACCAGCGGCCAGCCTGCAGCGAATGGTGACGGCGTACGGCACCGCGCACGACATCACGGCGATGATGCGCGCGCTGTTCCTCGACCCCGCGTTCCGTGCGACGTCGGCCCGCAACACCCTGGTAAAGCAACCCACCGAGTGGCTGGTGGGCACGATGCGCACCTTCGGCCTGCGCGTCAGCGACCTCAAGCCCGCCGACCTCAAGCCGGCCGACACCAAGCCGGCGGCGAAGGATCCGGCGACGGCGCTGGCGGCGGCGCTGGCCGCCCTGGGCCAGGTTCCGTTCTTCCCGCCGTCGGTCGGAGGCTGGCCGAGCGGCGTCGCATGGCTCTCGACGGCGGCGACCCCGGCGCGCATCGGCCTTGCCCGGCGGATCGCCGCCGTCGCCGACCTCGATCCGATCTCGTCGGTGCGCGCATCCAGCCGGCTGGATGCGCTCGCGGCGACTCTGGGCGTGGACAGGTGGAGCGACCGCACCGCCGCCGTGCTCTCGGAGAGCATCACCAAGCCGCCCGAGCTCGTCGTCCTCGGCCTGATCTCGCCCGAATACGTCGTCTGCTGAAGGGGCGCTCTACTGTGGACACCGTCACCCGCCGGCGCTTTCTTCTCGCCTCCGGCGTTCTCGGCGCCGGCGCGCTGGCCGCCGGTGCGACGCAGCTCTCCTGGCACGACGTCACGGCGGCGGCGAAATCGAACCCGCTGCCGGCCGATGCGAACATCCTCGTGCTCGTCACGCTCTACGGCGGCAACGACAGCCTGAACACCGTGATCCCGTACGCCGATCCCGCCTATCACCGCGCGCGGCCGGACATCGCCTACGCGCCCGAGGCGGTGCTGCACCTCGATGACCAGCTCGGTCTGAACCCGGCCCTGAAGGGGCTCTACAAGCTGTGGCAGGGCAAGCACCTCGCGATCCTGCGCGGCGTCGGATACCCGCAGCCCGATCACAGTCACTTCCGGTCGATGGACATCTGGCAGACCGCGTCGCCGACGGCACCGGTCTCCACCGGCTGGATCGGCCGCTGGCTGGACGCGACCGGCACCGACCCGCTGCGTAGCGTCTCGGTCGGCGCCACCCTGCCGCCGCTCGCGGTCGGCGCCAAGTCGGTGGGTTCGTCGCTGCCGGTCGGTGCCTTGCGAATGCCCAAGGGCCCGCTCGCCGCGCGCTTTCCCGGCCTCGGCCGGCCCGATTCGACCGACACGGCCGCGCAGTCCGCGGCCGCACGCGGTGACTCCGACTTCCTGCTGGTGGCGAGAACGCTGGGTCCGAAGACCACCGCGGAGAAGTTGCCGGCCGCGGGAGCCGGTAGCGGCGGCGACCTCGGCGCGCAACTCGACGTCGTCAAGGCCTGCATCACCGCCGGTGCGCCGACCCGTGTCTACGCCGTCAGCCTCGGTGGGTTCGACACCCATGCCGACGAGAAGGGAACGCAGCAGGCGCTGCTCGGCGAACTCGACACCGCGGTCAGCGGATTCCTCACCGACCTCGCCGGCGACCCCAACGGCCGGAAGGTCGTGCTGGCGGCCTACTCGGAGTTCGGGCGCCGGGTCGCGGCCAATGCCTCGGATGGCACCGACCACGGCACGGCCGGCACGGTGCTCGTCGCCGGAACGCCCGTGCACGGCGGGTTCTACGGCGAGCAGCCCAGCCTGACCAGGCTGACCGACGGCGACCTCATCGCGACCACGGACTTTCGCGCCGTGTACGGCACCCTGCTCGGCAGGGTGCTCAATACCGACCCGGCCAAGGTGCTGGACCGGGTGCCCCCGGCGATCCCGTTCGTCTAGTGTCCCGTTCACGGGGCGCTAGGCGAACCCGTGCAGCGGTGCCGACAATCGGCCTCGCCGCGCCCATTGGTGTGGCATCATCGGCACGGCCGGATGCCCAACCACGTGAGGCCTCGACGATGACCGACCCCAATCAGCCTTACGATCCGACCGGATATGCCGGGGGGCCGCAAGGATCGGGCAACTCGTGGGATTCCGGCGGGAACGCTGGGTGGGCCGGCAACCAGCCGACGCAGAACGTGCCGTACCAGCAGGGCGCCGGCTACCAGCCCTATCCGCAGCAGCACGGCGCGCCCGCCTACTACGGCGCGCCTACGCAGCAGCGCACCAACCCGATGGGGACGGCGGGCTTCGTGCTCGGGCTGCTCGGCCTGCTGTTGTTCTGGATACCGGTCTTCGGCATGATCATGGCGCTGCTCGGCGTCATCTTCGGCAGCGTCGGCATCATGCGCCACCGCCGTGACAACTCCGGTTCCGGGCTCGCCATCGCCGGCCTGGTGCTCGGCATCCTGGGCCTGATACTGGCGGTGATCGTGCTCGTCGCCGTCCTCGCGGTCCCCTGATGAACGGTCCGCTGATGATCGGCTCGATCGGTCATCGGCGAACGCGCAGACCGCCCGGGTGACCGCGCCGAAGCACTGGTCGTCCTGGAGCGAGGAGCCGGCGGACCTGCCGGCACCGCGCAACGGCGTCGCGGTCGCGGCGCTGGCCTGCGGCGCCGCCTCGATCCCCGCGGTCTACCTGCTCGGCGTCGTCGACGTCGTCCTGGGCCTGCTCGGCCTGGTGCTCGGCTTCCTCGCGCTGCGTCAGGTCAGGCGCGGGCTCGCGTCCCGACGCGGCTTCGCCATCGCCGGCATAGTCACCGGCGCCGTCGGCATCGTGCTGGTGATCGTCGCGGTCATCGCCTCGACGCACGTGTACAACGACTGCAAGCACAAGATCGGGCACGCGCCGTCGACCGCCGAGCTCAAGCAGTGCACCGGTCACTGAGGTCGGTCCGCGCCAGACAAGGCTGTGGCCGGGCTTGCGCCCGGCCACAGGTCGTTTCTGGTCAGCGGAGGTGCGGCGCTCCGGTTACCCGACCGGCCGCTGTGATGCCTTGACCGAGGCCATGTACTCGTTGGAGGGCCGCAGCCAGAGCAGCACCAGGATCGCGACGTTGAGGATCAGGCCGATGACGCTGAATGCCTTGAAGGCGCCGTTGTAGTTCGAGTTCACGGCGTTGGCAAGGCCGCCAAGGATCCCGAGCACCAGCAGCACCGTCACCACGATGCGCGCCCAGTTGCGCCCGGCCCGGATCTTCAGCGCGAAGAAGATGTAGAGCGCCGCGAAGATGATCGAGATGATGACCGCGAAGATGACGATCGAGTGATAGTTGTTGTTCAGCTTGCTCGTCGAGTAGCCGGGGTTGTTCTTCTTGATGTTGTTGATGATCTTGCTCTTGCTGCCGAACAGCAACAGCGACCCGACGATGCCGAGCAGCGAGCTCAGCACGATCAGCCAGAACGCGGAGTTGATCGTCGACGGCACCGCCTGCGGCGCCGGTGCCTGCGCGTAAGGCTGCTGCTGGTAGGTGGGCGCGTTCGGGAACGACTCCGGTTGGCCCTGTCCACCGGCCTGACCACCGGCCTGTCCCGGGTAGCCGGGCCGATCCTGTCCCTCGCTCGGCGGTTCCTGCTGATACCCGCTCACGGGATCTCCTCGGGGTGTCGTCATGGCGCGTCACCACGACTGGCGGGGTGTTCGATACCCATCCGCCGCAGCCGTCAATCCCCGCGTTTGGGGCATTCTGTGCGGCTGCGCCACCGCAGCCTAGCCGCCGTGGGCGCTTCCGCCGGTTGGCGCGCCGCTCACGCCGGGTCCGGCCGCACGGTCAACCGCGCCGGGTCGGCGTCGTCGACGTCGACCACCACTCGGTCCCCGTCGCGGATCTCGCCGCCGAGAAGCTGGCGCGCGAGCGCATCACCGATCGAGGACTGCACCAGGCGGCGCAACGGGCGGGCCCCATAGACCGGGTCGAATCCACTGAGCGTGAGCCATTCGCGCGCCGCATCGGTGACGTCCAGCGTCAGCCTCCGGGCGGCCAGCCGGGCGGCAAGCGCGCCGACCTGGATGTCGACAATCGCGCCGAGCTCCGCGCTGCCGAGGGCCTCGAACATCACGACGTCGTCGAGCCGGTTCAAGAACTCGGGCTTGAAGTGGGCGCGCACCACCGACATGACGGCGTCACGCTTCGCGTCCGTCGCAACCGTCGGGTCGGCAATGATGTGCGAGCCGAGGTTCGACGTGAGGATGAGGATCGTGTTCCGGAAATCGACCGTGCGGCCCTGACCATCGGTGAGGCGGCCGTCGTCGAGGACCTGCAGCAGGATGTCGAACACGTCGGCGTGTGCCTTCTCGACCTCGTCGAGCAGCACGACCGTGTAGGGCCGACGGCGAACGGCCTCGGTGAGCTGCCCGCCCTGCTCGTAGCCGATGTATCCGGGTGGAGCGCCGACCAGCCTTGCCACGGCGTGCTTCTCGGCGTACTCGCTCATGTCGATGCGCACCATCGCGCGCTCGTCGTCGAAGAGGAATTCCGCCAGCGCTTTCGCCAGCTCGGTCTTGCCGACGCCGGTGGGGCCGAGGAACAGGAAGGAACCGGTGGGGCGGTCCGGGTCGGCGATGCCGGCGCGGGCACGGCGGACGGCGTCGGAGACCGCCCGCACTGCCGCCTGCTGGCCGACGACGCGGCCGCCGATGACGTCTTCCATCCGCAGCAGCTTCGCGGTCTCGCCCTCGAGCAGCCGGCCGGCCGGAATGCCGGTCCACGCACTGACGACGTCGGCGACATCGTCAGGGCCCACCTCCTCCTTCAGCATCGCGCCGTCGGTGACCACGGCCGCCGACGCTTCGTCGAGCTGGCGCTGGACATCGGGGATGCGGCCGTACCGCAGCTCGGCGGCGCGGCCGAGATCGCCGTCACGCTCGGCGCGCTCCTCCTCGCCTCGCAGCGACTCCAATTCTTCTTTGGCGGCGCGGATTCCGTCGATCGCCTTCTTCTCCTGCTGCCACCGGGCCGTCAGCTCGGCGAGCTGCTCGCGGTGGTCGGCGAGGTCGGCACGCAGTCGTTCCAGGCGCTGTTTCGATGCCTCGTCGCCTTCCTTGGACAGCGCCATCTCCTCGATCTCCAGACGGCGCACCACGCGCTCCACCGCGTCGATCTCTACCGGCCGCGAGTCGATCTCCATCCGAAGTCGCGACGCCGCCTCGTCGACCAGGTCGATCGCCTTGTCCGGCAGGAATCGCGCGGTCACGTACCGGTCCGACAGCGTCGCTGCGGCCACCAGTGCGGCGTCGGTGATGCGCACGCCGTGGTGCACCTCGTAGCGATCCTTGAGCCCGCGCAGGATGCCGATGGTGTCTTCCACCGACGGCTCACCGACCAGCACCGGCTGGAACCGCCGTTCCAGCGCCGGATCCTTCTCGATGTGCTCGCGGTACTCGTCGAGCGTCGTCGCGCCGACCATCCGCAGCTCGCCGCGCGCCAGCATCGGCTTGAGCATGTTGCCGGCGTCCATCGCTCCCTCGCCGGTGGCGCCCGCACCGACGACGGTGTGCAGCTCGTCGATGAAGGTCACGATCTCGCCGCCGGAGTCCTTGATCTCTCCCAGCACGGCCTTGAGCCGCTCCTCGAACTCGCCGCGGTACTTCGCGCCGGCGACCATCGACCCGAGGTCGAGAGCCACGATTCGCTTGCCCCGCAGGGAATCTGGCACATCGTTGGCTACGACGCGCTGCGCGAGCCCTTCGACGATCGCGGTCTTGCCGACTCCGGGTTCGCCGATCAGCACCGGGTTGTTCTTGGTCCGCCGGGAGAGCACCTGCACGACCCGACGGATTTCGGTGTCCCGTCCGATCACAGGGTCGAGCCCGCCCGCGCGAGCACGCTCGGTCAAGTCGACGCCGTACTTCTCCAGCGCCTGATAGGTCGACTCGGGGTCCGGCGACGTCACCCGCCGCGAGCCGCGGACGGTGGTGAACGCGGCGGTCAGCGCGTCCGGCGTCGCCCCCGCCGCGCGCAGGGCATCGGCCACCTCTCCGCCTGCGGTTGCGAGCCCCACCAGCAGGTGCTCTGTCGACAGGTACTCGTCGCCGAGCTGCTCCGCGCTGCGCTGGGCGGCGCCGATCACCTGCAGCGTGCCGCGCGAGGTCTGGGGCGCTGCCACCGTCGACCCGCTCGCACTCGGCAGCCGGCTCTCGATCGTCTCGGCCGATGTCGCGACCGCCGCCGGATCGACCCCAGCGGCCCGCAGCAACGGACTCGCGACGCCGTCGTCCTGCCGCAGCAGCGCGAGCAGCACATGCGCGGGCTCGACGGCGGGGTTGCCGTGCTCGGCGGCGAGCCGGATCGCCGCGGCGAACGCATCCTGGCTCTTCGTGGTCAGCTTGTTGGGTTCCATCCGGTCGCTTCCGTGAGGTGATGGTGGGATGTGCTCATGTCGGTCAACGCGCCAGGGGTTGAGTCTGTTCCGCTCAAGTTGCCAGACCAGTGCCCGAAATGGGAGATGGTAGAGCCATGACGAGCGCCTACCTCTGCCTCACCTGCGGCACGCAGTTTCCACCGGCGGCGGCACGGCCGGACGGTTGCCCGCTCTGCCTCGACGACCGGCAGTACGTGCCGCCCGGTGGCCAGCAGTGGACCACGCTCGAGGCCGAGCAGGGCCGGCACCACAACCGGTTCCTCGACGTCGAACCCGGCGTCGTCGCGATCGCCACCGAGCCCGCTCTCGGCATCGGTCAGCAGGCCTACCTGATCCGCACGCCCGCCGGCAACGTGCTGTGGGATCTGATCGCCTACGTCGACGAGGCTACGATCGCCCGGATCGAGCGGCTCGGCGCGGCAATCGCGATCGCGATCTCGCATCCGCACTACTACACGACCGCGGTGGAGTGGAGCCGGCGGCTCGGTGGCGTGCCGGTTCATCTGCACGAGTCGGATCGCGCCTGGGTCGTGCGCCCCGATGACGAGGCGCTCTCGTTCTGGTCGGGCGACACGCTCCCGATCGCGCCGGGAGCGACGGCAATCCGCACCGGCGGGCACTTCCCCGGTGGCACCGTGCTGCACTGGGACAACTCGTCGGACGACGCCGAAATGCGCGAAGCCGACGGCGCTGGCGTGCTGTTCTGCGGCGACATCCTCGCCGTCGTGGCGGACCGGCGCTGGCTCACCTTCATGTACAGCTATCCGAACCAGATTCCGCTCGACGCCGTCTCGGTTCAGCGCATCGCCGACATGCTCGAGGGCTATCGCTTCGACCGCATCCACGACGCGTTCGACAGGCATGTCGACGCGGGCGGCAATGCGGCCGTCCGACGCTCGGCCGACCGGTACATCGCACACATCGAGGGACGCGCCGGCCCGACGATCTAGCCGGACGGCACGTCCCATGCAACTTGCCCAAGCCGGCGCCGGCGCCAAAGACGTACCTTGCCGCTCGGGGGGCGACCAAATTCGCGCGCCAAAGCTCAGCGCCGTCGCCAGGGCTGAATCGGCATCGGCCGGCGCGGCACCAGATCGCGACGATACGACGCGTGCACCGCGGCCTCGGCGGCCACTGCCCGCTGCTCAGCCCGGGTCAGCTCCTCGAGCAGCTCGCTGACCCGCAGCCGGAGCGCAGCGGCGTGGTTCTCCAGCTCGATGATCCGCTTGACGCCGGCGAGGCTCACGCCCTCCTCCTGGGAGAGCCGCTGCACCTCGCGCAGCAGCAGCACGTCGCGCGGTGAGTAGCGCCGGCCGCCGCCCGCCGCGCGGCCGGGGGTCACCAGACCGATCCGGTCGTACTGGCGCAGCGTCTGCGGGTGCATCCCGGCCAGCTCGGCTGCGATCGAGATGACGAACACGGGAGCATCCTCGGAGACGCCGCCGAACGCGAGCGGATCAACCATGGCTCCCCACCCGTCTCGTCAGGTGCGGTCGCGGATCCTCCGGCGCGGCCTTCGCGTACGCCTCGAGCGCATCCCGCGCCTGCGTGGACGTCTTTGCCGGGACGACGACCTCGACGGTCACCAGCAGGTCGCCCTGCCGGTTCTTGCTGGCGACCCCCTTGCCCTTGACCCGGAAGGTTCGGCCGCTCGCCGTACCGGCCGGGATCTTCAGCGTCACCGCGCTGTCGAGCGTCGGCACCCGGATCGCCGCACCCAGCGCCGCCTCGGCGAAGGTCACCGGCAGGGTGAGGGCCAGGTCGTCACCGGTGCGCGCAAACAGATCGTGCGAGCGGACGTGCACGACGACGTACAGGTCACCCGGCGTGCCACCGGGTTCGCCTGGTGCGCCCCGACCGGCAATGCGGACCCGCTGACCGTCCTTGACGCCGGGCGGGATCCGGACCGTGATGGTGCTCGTGCGGGTGGTGGCGCCGCTGCCGCCGCATTCCGGGCAGGGCTCGTCCACGATCGAGCCGCTGCCCCGGCATTCGCGGCACGGCTCGCTGAACGCGAAGGCACCCTGGTTGCGCGTCGTCAGGCCGACGCCGTTGCAGATCGGGCAGGTACGCGGCATCGTGCCCGGTTTCGCGCCCGTGCCGCGGCAGGTCTGGCACGCGCCCGGGCTGGTCAGCCGAAGTGGCAGCGCGACACCGTGAACGGCTTCGTTGAAGTCGAGCGTCGCCTCGGCCTCGACGTCGGCCCCGCGCGCGGGCCCCTGGTGCCCCGCGCCACGCCCGCCGCGGCCGAACAGGCCGCCGAACAGATCACCGATGCCGCCGGACGTGCGGGCGCCGCCGGTCCCGGCGAACAGGTCGGAGAGATCGAAGTTTGTGCCGCCGGGGGTGCCGGCCGCGCCGCCGCGGCCGAATCCGCCGAGGCCGCCACCTGATCCGAACAGCGAACGCGCCTCGTCATACTCACGACGTCGCTTCTCATCGGAGAGGACGTCGTAGGCCTCGGACACCTCTTTGAAGCGTTCCTCGGCCTTCGTGTCGCCCGGGTTCTTGTCCGGGTGCAGTTCCCTGGCCAGCTTGCGGTAGGCCTTCTTGATCTCCGGCGCCGCCGCACCCTTGGCGACGCCCAGCGCCTTGTAATAGTCCTTCTCCAGGTAGTCCTTGGTGCTCACCGGGCGTCACCTCCCCCAGTCATTCGGTCTCGTCGTCTGGCGCCGGCTCCTCCGGACCG
>QHCD01000049.1 GCA_003244255.1 Pseudonocardiales bacterium
GATGACCCCGCCGCCGGCGACGATGAGGGGGTTGCGGGCGGACCGGATCGCGGCGACGGCGCGGGCCAGCGCCGCAGGTTCGGGCACCGGCCGTGCGACGTGCCACACCCGATCGGCGAGCAGCTCGTCGGGCCAGTCGAACGCCTGCGCCTGCACGTCCTGCGGCAGCGCGAGCGTCACGGCGCCGGTCTCTGCCGGGTCGGTGAGCACCCGCATCGCGGCGAGCAGCGCGGCCGGCAGCTGCTCCGGGCGCCAGATCCGGTCGAAGAACCGCGACACCGGCCGGAACGCGTCGTTGACGCTGATATCGAAGGTGCGCGGGTCCTCCAGCTGCTGCAGCACCGGATCGGCGACCCGGGTGGCGAAGACATCGCCGGGCAGCAGCAGCACCGGCAGCCGGTTGACGGTCGCCAGGGCCGCACCGGTGATCATGTTCGTGGCGCCGGGGCCGATCGACGTCGTGCACGCCAGGGTGGAGAGCCGGTTGCGCATCCGGGCGAATCCGGCCGCGGCATGCACCATGCCCTGCTCGTTGCGCGCCTGCCGGTAGGGTAGCCGCGCCGGGTCGTCGAGTTCTGATTCCAGCAGCGCCGCGCCGATTCCGGCGACGTTGCCGTGGCCGAAGATGCCGAAGCAGCCCTCGATCAGCCGGTGCCGCTGGCCGTCGCGCTCGCTGTACTGCGCCGCGAGGAAGCGAACCAGCGCCTGCGCGACGGTGAGCCGCATCGTCGTCACCTCCTCGCCGCTCTCGTCATGGGCAGCCGCGGGTCGATCTGCTGCGCCACCCATGTCTCCCGGATCCACGCGTGCGCGGGATCGTCGCAGATCAGCCACTCCCGCGCGCCGGGGCCGGCCATCACGTTCAGGTAGTACAGGTCGTAGCCGGGCACGGCCATCGCCGGTCCATGCCAGCCGTGCGGGATCAGCACGGCGTCACCGCCGCGGACCTCGGCCAGCAGATCGGCCGGCCGGTCGTCGGTGCCGTAGACGCGCTGGTAGGCGATTCCGCCGCCGGCAGGGGCGTTGAGCTCGTAGTAGTAGATCTCCTCGAGCACGCTCTCGCCCGGCCGGTCCTCGTCGTGCTTGTGCGGCGGGTACGACGACCAGTTGCCCCCCGGCGTGATCACCTCGCAGGCGATGATCCGATCGGCGTCGAGCACGCCGGGCGTGCCGAAGTTGTTCACCTGCCGCGAGCAGTTGCCGGCGCCGCGCAGTTCCACCGGCACCTCGTCCGCAGGTACATGGCGGAACGGGTGGCGGGCCCGTGCGCGGGCCGTGCAGATGGCAAACCGCCCGCCGCCCGGCGAGGCGATCTCGAGCGCAGAATCCGTTGGCACGTAGGCGTAATCGGTGACGGTGGTGAACACATCCGGCCGCCCGGCCAGGGCTGCTTCGTCGGCGTCCGCCGTGACCGTGCAACCGCCGGAGAGCGGCAGCACGATGGCCTCGTCGTCCCCGGTCGTCAGGCTGAACGTGCCGCCCGCTGGCAGGTCCAGCACTCGCAGCCCGGAGTAGGTCCAGCCGGCGGATTCCGGCGTGATCACCTGCACGGCAGGGGAAGCAGAGGCCGGCAAGAACCGGGGCGCGCTCACGCGGTCACGCTCGTCTCGGTGTGCACCAGCGCCGCGGCGGCGTCGACGGCGGCCGCGACGTCGCCATCGGCCGGGTAGAGCATCGCCCGGCCGATGACAAAGCCGCGCACGCCCGGCAATCCCATGGCGGCGGCCCAGCTGGCGAACGTCGCCTCCGGCGGCCCGACCGGATCGCCGCCGAGCAGCAGCGTCGGCAGCGTCGTCGCCGCCATCACCTCTGCCATGCCCTCGACGACGGGCAGCTTCAGCCAGGTGTGGCTGCTCGTCGCACCCAGCCCGGAGGCGATCACCACCGACCTGACCACCGCCTGCGCGGAGAGGTCATTGACGACCCGACCCTCGACGCGGCTGGACCAGAACGGCTCGAGCATCGCCACCAGGTCCCCTCCGGCCAGCTCGGTGACGGCGCGCCCGGCCGACTCCAGGGTCGCGACGCTGCCGGGATCGGCAAGGTCGATCCGGGTGAGCATCTTGCCGCCGTCCAGGCCCATCGCCGCGATCGTCGCGGCGTCGTAGCCGGTGAACCGGTCGTCGAACTCGAAGGTCGCGCCCTGCAGGCCGCCGCGGTTCATCGACCCGAAGACCACCTTCTCCTCGAGCGCGCCGAGCAGCAGCAGGTCTTCGACGACGTCGGCCGTCGCAACCAGGCCGTCGACGCCGGGCCGCCCGAGCGCGGTCAGCAGCCGACCCAGCAGGTCGTAGCGGTCGGCCATCGCCGTCGGGTCGGCGCCGACGCCGAGCGCACCGCGGGCGGGATGGTCGGCGGCCACGATCATCAGCCGCCCGTCGCCGCGCAGCAGCGGCCGGGCGCGCCGAGCCGCGGCGGCCTGCGCGATCGCGTGCGGCGCGGTCGCGCGGGTCTCGCGCAGCTGCGCGAAGCGGTCGTCATCCATCGCCGCGCCTTTCTAGCAGCGCGTCGACCTCGGCGGTGGTCGGCATCGCCGACGAGCATTCCAGCCGTCCGGCCACGATCGCGCCGGCCGCGTTGGCGAACGCGATCGTGCGCCTCAGCGGCCAAGCCGCCAGCAGGCCGTGGCAGAGCGCGCCACCGAATCCGTCGCCGGCACCCAGGCCGTTGACGACGTCGACCTGCACCGGCGGTACCTCCACCGTCTCGGCGGCGGTGCGGGCGAGCACGCCCGCGGGGCCTTGCTTCACGACCACGAGCTCGACGCCCAGGTCGAGCAGCCGCGCTGCCGCCTCCTGCGGATCGCTGGTGCCGACGGCGGTGTCGCACTCGTCGAGGTTGCCGACGCACACCGTCACGTTCGACAACGCCTTCTGCACCTGCGTTCGCGCGTCCTCCCGTGAACTCCAGAACATCGGCCGGTAGTCGAGGTCGAGGACCGTCAACGGCGTCCGCCCGCGCGCATCCCACGCCGCGTGGTGCGCGGAGCGGCTGGGCTCCCGCGAGAGGCCGGTGACGGTGGCCCAGAACAGCTGGGCCTCGCGCACGTCGTCGACCGGGATCTCCGCAGGGTCGATCACGAGGTCGGGCGCCTTGGGTTCGCGGTAGAACCAGATCGGGAAGTGATCGGGTGGGAAGATCTCGCAGAACGTCACCGGCGTCGGCAGTCCCGGCACCGTGCCGACGAACCGGTTGTCGACGCCGAGCCGGCCGATCTCGCGGTGCAGGTAGCGGCCGAACGGGTCCTCGCCGGTGCGGGTGATCACGGCCGCGCGACGACCGTGCCGAGCCGCTGCCACCGCCACGTTTGTGGCGCTGCCGCCGACGAACTTGCCGAAGGTCTCGACGTCTTCGAGTCCGACGCCGATCTGCATCGGATAGATGTCGACGCCGACCCGCCCGATGGTGAGCACGTCGAATCGGCTCACGGAGCGAGTCCCTGCAGGAACGCCACCGAGGCGCGCACACCGGCTACCGGTCCCTCGCCGGCGGGTTCGCCCCGCAGCATGGTGTCCTGCTCGAGCACCCACCATCCGTCGTAGCCCGCATTCGTCAGGGAGCCGACGACCGAGGCGATGTCGATGTCGCCCTGCCCCAACGGCTTGTACATGCCGGCGGAAACCGCTGCGGTATAGGTGATTTCGGCGTTGCGCATGCGGCTGGCGATGGCGTCGTCCACGTCCTTCAGGTGCACGTGCGCGATACGGTTGGCGGCACCGCGCGCGAGCTGCACGGGGTCGGTGCCGCCGATCAGCAGGTGGCCGGTGTCGAGGCAGAGCGGGATCGAGCAGCCCTCCAGCGCGCGGTCGACGTCGTCGCGGTGCTCCACCATGGTGCCCACATGCGGGTGCAGGGTCGCGCGGACGCCGCGCTCCGTGGCCTGCTCGGCGATGCGGTCGAGGTTGGCGCACAGCGTCTTCCAGCCGGCGTCGTCGAGCTCGAGCCGTGCGTCGTAGCCGCCCAGGCCGGTTGCGGCGGCGAGCACCAGCATCGTCGCACCCGCCGCGACGAAGGAGTCGAGGGTGCGGTCGATGCGCGGCGTCGGGTCGGCCGAGGGGTCGTGCAGCACCACCGGGACGAAGCCACCCACGGCTTCGAGTCCGGCCGCTCGCAAGGTGGCGGCCCTCGCGGCGGGATCGCCGGGCAGGAAACCGTCCGGCCCGAACTCGGTCGCGGCGAGCCCGGCGGCGCGCATCTCGGCGAGCACCCGCGTGGGGTCGAGCTGGTATCCCCAGCCGGGCACCTCGCAGATCCCCCACGAGATCGGTGCGCCAGCAATCCGCATCCCCGGCTTGCCGGCGGTCCTCATCGCCGCACCTCCGCGAGCAGCACCGGCCGGCCGCGTGCCAGCGAGAGCGCGCACGCCTCGGCGATGTAGAACGCCTCCAGCGCATCCTGCACCGTGCACGCGCTCTCGGCCCGGCCGGCGGCGACGTCGACGAAGGCCGCGAGCTCGGCTGTGTATGCGTCCCGGAAGCGTTCCAAGAACCCTGGATACGCCGGTCCGGCCGGAAACGCGACCCCGGCCTCGGCCGAGCGCAGCGGCAGTCCGTCGTCGAGCCCGACGCTGATGCTGCCGGCGGATCCGAGTGCCTCCAGCCGCACGTCGTAACCCGCGCCGTTGTACCGGGTCAGCGAGACGACGGCGAGCGTCCCGCCCTCGATCCTCAGCAGGCACGCGGCCGTGTCGACGTCGCCGGCGTCGAGGAAGAACGACTCGCCCTGGTTGCCTCCGACGACGTAGACCTGCTCCACCTCGCGGCCGGTGACCCACCGGATGATGTCGAAATCGTGCACGCCGCAGTCGCGGAAGATGCCGCCCGAGCTGGCGACGTAGGCCGCCGGCGGAGGAGCGGGGTCGAGCGTGGTCGCCCGCACGGTGTGCAGCCAGCCCAGCCGGCCGCCGGCGATGGCGGCCTTCGCGGCGGTGTAGCCGGAGTCGAAGCGGCGCTGGAACCCGATCTGCACCGGCACGTCGTGCGCGCTGATCTCCTTGACCGCCCGGATCGTGGCGTCGACGTCGGGCGCGACCGGCTTCTCGCAGAACACCGGGATCCCAGCCTGCACGGCGGCGATGAGCAGGTCGGCGTGCGCATCGGTGGCCGCCGCGATCACCAGCGCATCGAGGCCGGCAGCGAAGAGCGCGGCAGGGTCGGCGAGCACCTCGGCGCCGAGCCGCTCGGCCGTCGCCGCGGCCCGACCCGCGTCGACGTCGGCCACCACGATCGACTCGACGGCGGCCAGCGAGCGCAACGTTTCGGCATGGTGCACGCCGATCCGACCGACCCCGGCAACTCCCACCCGCATCTGGCGCGACCTCCGACCCAACCAACGTCCGACCCGCTAGCGACTGCACCGCGACATGTCGGCCCGCCGCCAACGGTGCGCCAGCCGATACATCCATGTCAAGACATAGTGACAAAGTCAAGACGGCGACTCGTCAGTCCCCGGCGCTCAGACGATGGCGTGCGCGATCGTGTAGATCAGGGCCGCCGCGAGGCCGGCGGCGGGCAGGGTGAGCACCCAGGCGACGGCGATGTTGCCGGCGACGCCCCACCGGACCGCGGAGAACCGGCGGGTCGCGCCAACGCCCATGATCGACGACGTGATCACGTGCGTGGTCGACACCGGGACGGCGTAGCCATACGCCGTCACGAGCATCACGCTGGAGGCCACCGTCTGCGCGGAGAAGCCGCCCGCCGGGGTCAGCTGGATCACCCGCCGGCCGAGCGTGCGCATGATGCGATAGCCGCCGGCGTAGGTGCCGGCACTGATCGCCAGCGCGGCCGCGAGCACCACCCACAGCGGCACGTAGAAGTGGTTGATGTGCCCGGAGATGAGCAGCGCCAGCGCGATGACGCCCATCGTCTTCTGCGCGTCCTGCGTGCCGTGGCCGTAGGCCATCGCGGCACCCGAGGCGATCTGCGCGTAGCGGAAGTTGCGGTTCGCAGCGCCGACG
The DNA here is from genome assembly GCA_003244255.1 of Pseudonocardiales bacterium. GTDB lineage: Bacteria > Actinomycetota > Actinomycetes > Mycobacteriales > QHCD01 > QHCD01. The sequence continues at coordinate 5,960 of QHCD01000049.1, forward strand.
TTGGCGCGCCGGAAGATCCACAGAACGGCCAGCATGAACACGTAGCCGACCGCTATACCGATCAGCGGGGAGAGCACCATCGGCACGACGACCTTCTGCAGGATGCCGTGCCACTTCACCGTCTCGCTCGCGGCCAGCGTCGCGCCGACGAGTCCACCGATCAGGGCGTGCGACGACGACGACGGCAGCGAGAAGTACCAGGTGAGGAGGTTCCAGGCGATCGCGCCGATCAGCGCGGAGAAGACGAGCACCAGGCCGCTGTCGCCCTGCGGTTTGGCGACGATGCCCTGCCCGATCGTCTTGGCGACCTTGGTCGAGACCAGTGCGCCGATCACGTTCATCACGGCGGCCATCGCGAGCGCCACCCGTGGCGTCATCGCCTTCGTCGACACCGAGGTGGCGATCGCGTTCGCGGCGTCGTGGAAACCGTTGGTGTAGTCGAACGCAAGGGCGACGACGACGATGACGACGAGGCCGATCGTGGCCGGCGCCACGCTTAAGATTCCTTCACGGCGATCGTCTCGACGGCGTTGGCGACGTGCTCCAGAGCGTCGGCCGCCTCCTCGAGCTCGTCGGCCACTTCCTTGAGCTTCATCACCGTCAGGGCGTCGTAATCGCCGGAGAACAGCCGGGAGAGCAGCCGGCGGTAGAGGCGGTCGGCCTCGTTCTCGATCCGGTTGACCTCGATCCAGAACGGCTCCAAGTCGCGCATGGTGCGCAGCCGCGGCATGGCGTCGGCGGTGGTGCGGGCGCCGCGCTGCAGTAGCTCCACCTGCCGCTCCATCTCCTGCGGCAGGGCGCCGAGCCCGGTCAGCTGGACCAGGTCGGCCGCGGCCTCCATCGAGTCCATGACATCGTCGAGGTTGCTCGCCAGCCGGTAGATGTCCTCGCGGTCGAACGGCGTCACGAAGCTGGAGTTCAGGGCACGGAAGATCTGGTGGGTGATGGTGTCGCCGGCGTGCTCGCATTCGCGCAGCTCGCTGGCGAGCCGGTCGCGGTTGGCGGCCTCGTGCAGGAACCGGCCGAGCACGTCGGCACCGACGACGAGGTTGTCGGCCGAGCGTGCGAAGAGGTCGTAGAAGCTCTCGTCCTTGGGCGTCAGGCGCAGACGCACGGGCACGCTCCGGTCCTTTGTTGAGGCCGTGACCTGCGGTCGAGTTGGTCGGTCGGCACCGGCGAGTCGACGTGAGTATGCCCTACCGAAGTACCCCCGTCCGCCGGCCGGTTGAGCGGGTTGCCCGCAGGGCTCGAAGGCGCGTCGGTCATCCTGGAGCCATGATTCCGACGCGAGCGCGCAGGTGGGCGCGCGCGCACCCGCTGGTCGTCGTCGGTGTCGTCACCGGACTGGCCGTGCTGGCGAGCTCGTGTGGCCACGCGCAGGGGGCGGGCGGCCGGTCGCCGTCGTCCACCGGGCAGGACGTGGCGATGCACGCCCACCGCCTCGGGACCCCCAGCCCGCGACCGTCGTTCAGGCTCACCGACACCGCCGGCAGGCCGTTCGCTTTCGCCGCCCGGACCGCGGGCCACCCGACCTTCCTGTACTTCGGCTACACGCACTGCCCAGACGCCTGCCCGGAGACGATGGCCAACCTGGGAGCCGCCCTGCGCGGCGTGCCGGCGGCGATCCGGCGGGCCGTTCGGGTGGTGTTCGTGACCACCGACCCCAAGCGCGACACCGGGTCGGTGCTGCGCTCGTGGCTGTCACACTTCGACGCCGGCCTGCCGGTGCCGTTCGTCGGGCTGACGGGCACCCAGGCGCAGCTCGCCGTCGCGCAGCGCTTGGCTGGGGTGCCGCTGGCGCAGGACAATGGCCAGCAGCACTCCACCCAGACGCTGTTCTACGGTCAGGACAACGTGGCGCGGGTGTTCTACCAGCCGGGCGACGCCCCGGCCGGCATCGGGGCCGACCTGAAGGCCGTCGTCACGACGAAGGGATGAGTGGGTGGCCGCGCAGAGGAAGCGCCCGGGCACGGTGACCGCCGATGGCAGGCCGGCCGCCAAGAAGTCGGCGCCGGGTTCGGCGGCCGGCACGGCGGCCGGCTCGTCGTCGGCCGGGTCGGCGTCGCGACCGCCGTCGTCGTCGTCGCCAGGACGGTCGATGCCGCTACCCGGGCCGATGCGGCTCGCGCAGCCGTGGATCTCACTGCTGGTCCGGCTCGTCCTCGGCGTCGTTTGGATCGTCGCCGCGCTGCAGAAGCTGCCCGACCCGGCCGGCTTCGTGCGGGCGGTCCGGGCCTACCAGGTGGTGCCCGAGTGGCTCGCGCACGGCATCGGTTACGGCCTGCCGGTGTTCGAGCTCGCCGTCGGCATCGCGCTGGTGCTCGGCATCGGCACCCGAATGGTCGCCGCGATCTCGGGGCTGCTGTTCCTCGTCTTCCTGATCGGCATCATCTCGGCCAGTGCGCGAGGGCTGCAGCTGGAATGCGGCTGCTTCGGCGGTGGCGGCTCGCTGCAGCAGGGGCAGCACACCACCTACACCCTCGACATCGTCCGCGACGTCGCCCTGCTGATCGGCGCCGCCTGGCTGGTGCTCTGGCCGGCATCACGGTTCGCCCTCGACGAGGTCGTCCGCCGGGGTGCGCCCTCCCACCATCGCTCCGAGCGGGTCGGTCCGCGCCGCACCAAGGAGGCACAGCGCCGGCTGGCCGAGCTGCAGGCCAAGCACGAGCGCGAGGCCCGGATGCGTCAGCTGACCACCTCCGGCGTCGTCGCGATCGTGCTCGTGGCCGTCGGTTTCGCCGGCATCGGCATCCAGGCGCACCGGGCCAAGGTCAGCGGGCCGCTCGTCGTCCCCAGCTCGGCTGTCAACAACGCCATCGTCGTCGGCAAGACCAGCGCGCCCGTCACCGTGGATCTCTACGAGGACTTCATCTGCCCCGCCTGCGGCGCCTTTGAGAAGCAGGACGCCGCGACGGTGACAAAGCTCGCGACCACCGGAAAGGCGAAGTTCTCCTACCACGTGCTCGGGTTCCTGGACCGCAACTCCTCGCCGGCCGGCTACTCCACCAGGGCCGCCAACGCCGCCGCCTGCGCCGCCGACTCGGCCGCCTTCGAAAAGTTCCACGCCCTGCTGTACGCGAACCAGCCAGCCGAAGGCTCGCCCGGTCTGTCGAACGCGCAGCTGGTCGCCTACGGCAAGAAGGCCGGCGCGACCGGGCCGGGCTTTGCCAGCTGCGTCAACGACGGCACCTACAAGCGCTGGATCGGGAAGATCACCGATATCGCCTCGAAGGACGGCATCGGCCACACGCCGACGATCGCGATCGACGGCAAGGAGATCACCGGTGCCGGCGGCGGCGCACCGAACCCCACCGAGCTGACCAACGCCATCACCGCGGCCGCCAAGAAGGCCAAGCCCTCGACGAAGTAGGCCGATTCGACGGGTCTCGGCCGGCGCCGGCCGGGCTGTACAGTGGGCGAGCGCCGTTGCAGGCTGGCGGACGCGGGGCTGTGGCGCAGCTGGTAGCGCACCACACTGGCAGTGTGGGGGTCAGGGGTTCGAGTCCCCTCAGCTCCACTCGAGGGCCCCGTATTCCGGGGCCTTCAGTCTTTTGGTGAGTGGCGAGCGGGGGGTTTGACCCCGGCTTGACCCCCAAACTTGCCGTCATCGCCTGACATCTGGCGGTCTTGCGCGGCACAGAATGGTTTGACTTCTGTCGGTTTCGGGGTCGGCAGCCGATGGCAGCGTTCAACTGCGGGGCCAACCGGCCAGGTTGCGAGGGCCGTATCGGCCCGGACGCGGCTGACCAGGATGGTTCCGAACCTCGCGCACCAGAGCTCCGCCTCGGCGTCGCACGTGCAAACATTGCTGTCGTGGATCGGCCGCCAGTCACCGACTCTCGCAGGATCGTCGACTTCTCCGAAGTTGAGGGTCGGTGCACTATGCCAAGGCTGCGGTCCCTGGCGAGTTCGCCGCCTGGCGTCGCAAGATTCGAGAGGCAGCCCGTGCAGGTGGTCTCTCGGTCAGCATCATCCGGACGAACGATTTCGTCGTGATCGAGAGTCGCGACTACGAAGTCAGCGCCGATGAGGATCTCGCCACGGCAGACGTCATCGACGCGGCGATCGCGGGGAGAGCGTTGTCGTTCGTGGACGCGCTACATGCGCGACGTAGGGAACGGCTGCGGGCGGTGTGATTACTGGCTGACGTGCGCAGTACGCCGCAAGCCACTGGCGCTTGCCAAATTCGCCACCCGGCGCAGCGAGGTCGGCCTGCCGTTGCCCTCGTTGGGTATCCGGTCGACATGAGTTCGATTAGGGGTGCAGCGGGAATCTTGATCAAACGGCCCACGCGGATGACAGGCGTGGGCCATTGATCCGTGCGCACGAGTTCGTACGCCAGCGTGCGGCCGATACCGAGTAGTCGCGCGGCCTGAGGCACGTCCAACGCCGCCGGCAATGCCGCACGCAGGATATTGGCTGACGTGTAGTCGTTCCGCGACCCGCTCATCGGCTGCGGTCCGCGACCGGGTCTGCTGCACGGATAGGTGACATCTGATCTGTGGAGCCGGGAGGCTCCGCTGGAAGGATGCCGACCGTGCCGAAACCATTCCCTAAGGAGTTCCGCGAGGACGTCGTCCGTGTCGCTCGCAGCAGCGACGCGGCTGTGGCGCAGGTGGCCAAGGACTTCGGGATCTCCGAGTCGTGCCTGCACCGCTGGCTCGCGCTCGACGATGTCGAGCAGGGCATGCGTCCGGGCGTGACCGCGAGCGTGTCCGCCGAGCTGCGCGAGCTGCGTAAGCGCAACAAGTTGCTGGAGCAGGAGAACGAGGTGCTGCGCCGGGCCGCGGCGTATCTGTCGCAGGCGAACCTGCCGGGCAGCCTGGGGAAATGATGTACCCGCTCGTCCGCGAGCTGGCCGACGACGGGATCCCCGTCACGGTGACGTGCCGGGTGCTCAAGATCGCAAGACAGCCGTACTACCGCTGGCTCGCCGAGCCGGTGACCGATGCCGAATGGATCGAGGCGCACCGCGCGAACGCCCTGTTCGACGCCCACCGCGACGACCCCGAGTTCGGCTACCGGTTCCTGGCCGACGAGGCGCGCCTTGAGGGACTGTCGATGGCCGACCGGACCGCGTGGCGGATCTGCTCGGCCAACGGCTGGTGGTCGGCCTTCGGCAAGCCACGCGGCCGCAACGGCAAGAAGAAGCGCAAGCCCGGCACGCCGGCCTTCGCCGACCTCGTGCAACGTGATTTCACCGCGGCCGAGCCGAACACGTTGTGGCTGACCGATATCACCGAACACTGGACCGGCGAGGGCAAGCTCTACCTCCGCGCGATCAAGGACTGCTTCAGCAACAAGATCGTCGGGTACTCCATCGACTCGCGGATGAAGGCCCGCCTCGCCCTCGCGGCACTCGACAACGCCGTCGCGCGACGCCGCGCCGAAGGCACCGACGTGGCCGGGTGCATCGTCCACGCCGATCGCGGCAGCCAGGGCGGACTCAACTGGTCGTC
>QHCD01000050.1 GCA_003244255.1 Pseudonocardiales bacterium
ATGGGCTACGAGATCGCCGGCGGGCTCGGCGTGAAGCTCGCGGCGCCCGACCGCGAAGTGTTCGTGATGGTCGGCGACGGCTCGTACCTGATGATGGCGCAGGAGCTGGTGACCGCCGTCGCCGAAGGCGTCAAGCTGGTCGTGGTGCTGGTGCAGAACCAGGGCTACGCCTCGATCGGCAACCTGTCCGAATCCGTCGGGGCGCAGCGGTTCGGCACCCGCTACCGTTACCGCGGCGCGGACGGCCGGCTGGACGGCGACGTGCTGCCGGTCGACCTGGGGGCCAACGCCGCAAGCCTCGGCGCCGACGTCATCCGCGCCGACGGCGTCGACTCGCTGCGCACCGCCCTGGTCAAGGCCCGCGACTCCGCTCGAACCACGGTCGTGCACATCGAGACCGATCCGCTCGTCGCGACGCCGGACACCGGCGGGTGGTGGGACGTGCCGGTGGCCGAGATCTCGAGCCTCGACACCGTCCCGGGCGCTCGTACGGCCTACGACGACGCGAAACGAAACCAGCGTCGATATCTATGAGGAATCCACCCGGGCGCAGCACACTGTTACGTCACCCGTTTCACCGCGACCGCAACACCGGCCGTCCGGCCATCTCGCCCCAGCCGAAAGGACCCTGTCGATGACGAGACCGACGAGACACGTCCTGAGCAGATCCAGAGCCGTCGTCGTGGTTCTCGCGGCACTCTCCCTGGCCGCAGCCTGCACCTCGAACTCGCCAAAGAAGACGAACGACTCGACGGGGTCCAAGAGCGGCAGCTGCCCGTACACCTTCGCCGTCATCACCCACGGGGACAACGGCACCTTCTGGAGCGTCGTCTACAAGGGAGCCAAGGACGCCGCCAAGGACTACGGCTGCAAGGTGAACTCGCCGTACGGCTCGCAGCAGCAGGGCCAGGCCAACCCCGACGACAACGCCGAGAACGCTCAGATCCAGAGCGCGATCAACAACAAGGTCGACGGCATCGCCGTCTCCGACCACGACCCGAACCTGATGAACCCGACGCTGAAGAAGGCGACTGCCGCCGGCATTCCGGTGGTCCTGCTCAACGCCGGCTGCGACGACACCGACATCGCCGCGAGCGGCGCCATCACCTGCGTCGGGCAGCCGGAGCAGCTGGCTGGGCAGAAGTCCGGGGAGCGGTTCAAGTCCGAGGGCAAGACCAACGTGCTCTGCGTCGTGCACCAGAGCGGGCAGAACCTGCTCGACCGCTGCAATGGCCTCGCCCAGGGCCTGGGGGCCGGCAACACCTGCTCGCACGCCTCGGCGCCGTCGAGCGGGACGCACTGCACCGAGCTGATCCTCTCAACGCCCAACGCCGCGTCGAACCCGCAGCAGGCGGTCGGGCAGGTGACCGCATACCTGCAGTCGCACACCGGCGTGAACGCGGTGCTTACGCTGAACAATGCGATCGCCGATTCGCTGATCAGCGCTCACCCCGCCAACGTGAAGATCGCGACGTTCGACCTCTCCTCGCAGATGGAGACCGCCCTGAAGGCGAGCCCGCCGACGCTCGACTTCGCGATCGACCAGCAGCAGTACCTGCAGGGCTACCTGCCGATCTCGTTCCTCTACCTCTACAAGAAGCACGAGGGCAACTCGGTCGGCGGCGGGACGACGGTGGCCAGTGGTCCGCTGGTCGTCGACAGCACCAACATCGCCAAGGTGTCCGGCGCCATCGCGGCTGGCGACGACTGAGGCGAGATGGCGGCGGTCAGCGCAACGCGCAACGACGACGAGCGGCTGGTCCGGATCAGCCGCCTGACCCGGCTGCTACAGCGCCCCGAACTCGGGGCGCTGCTCGGCGCGATCGCGATCTTCGTGCTGTTCGCGATCGTCGACAAGTCCTCGGGCCACCTGTGGCTGCACGAGGCCGGGCTCGCCGCGTGGAGCCAGCAGGCGGCGTTCTTCGGCATCATGGCGGTGCCGGTCGGGCTGCTGATGATCGGCGGCGAGTTCGACCTGTCCACCGGCGAGATGACCGGCGCCACCGCGATCGTGATGGCCCTGCTGGTTGGTCGCGAGCACCTCAATGCCTGGCTCGCGATCGTCGTGACACTCGCCTTCGGCGCCCTGATCGGCCTGCTCAACGGCTACGTCGTTACCAAGACGAGGCTGCCGAGCTTCATCGTGACGCTCGCGACCTTCTTCATCCTGCGTGGGGCCAGCGTCGGCGGCGTGCTGCTGCTCAACCACAACAGCACGCAGGTCGGCCTGACGGGCGGCCACCACTCCGGCTTCGATTCCGCCAAGCATGTCTTCGGCGCGAGCTTCGCCCAGTCCTCGGCACTGCCCAACGGCTACCAGATCTCGATCCTCTGGTTCATCGCCGTCACGATCGCAGGCGGCTGGGTGCTCTCGCGCACGAAGTTCGGCAACTGGATCTTCGCCGTCGGCGGCGACGCGAACGCCGCACGCAACGTCGGCGTTCCGGTGCGCCGCACCAAGATCGCGCTGTTCATGTCGACGGCGATGGCTGCCGGTCTGGTCGGCGTCATCTCCTTCACCCAGGCCGGATCAGCCGTCTCGGAGCAGGGCGCGGGCTATGAGTTCTACTACATCATCGCGGCCGTCGTGGGTGGCTGCCTGCTCACCGGTGGATACGGCTCGGCGATCGGCGCGGCGCTCGGTGCCTGCATCACCGGCATGGCGTTTGAAGGCGTGATCTATGCCGGCTGGGACAGCTCGTGGAACTTCACCTTCCTCGGCGCCGTGCTGTTCCTCGCCGTCGCCGTCAACACCCTCATCTACCAGCGAGCGACGAGGGCCCGCCGATGACCACAGCTGCCCGGGGCACCCCCTTGATCGAGGTGCGCAACGTCAGCAAGTTCTTCGGCGGCGTCAACGCGCTGCAGGATGTCTCGCTGCAGGTGTTCGAGGGCGAGGTCATGTGCGTGCTGGGCGACAACGGCGCGGGTAAGTCGACGCTGATCAAGATCCTCTCCGGCGTCTTCCCGCCGGACGCCGGCGAATACCTCGTCGACGGCTCACCCGCGGGGTTCGCCGGGCCGCGAGACGCCCGCGACGCCGGGATCGCCACCGTATTCCAGGACCTCGCGACGGTGCCGCTGATGGCGATCTGGCGCAACTTCTTCCTCGGCGTCGAACCGACCCGGGGTGCCGGGCCGTTGCGGCGACTCGATGCCGGCAAGGCGAGGCGCATCATGAGCGAGGAGCTAGGGAAGATGGGCATCGACATTCGTGATCCCGACCAGCCGGTCGGCACGCTCTCGGGTGGTGAGCGGCAGGCCGTTGCGATCGCCCGGGCGGTCTACTTCGGCGCCAACGTGCTGATCCTCGACGAGCCCACTTCTGCTCTGGGCGTAAGGCAATCGGGCATCGTGCTGAAGTACGTCGTGCAGGCGCGGGAGGTCGGCAAGGGCGTCATCTTCATCACCCACAACCCGCACCATGCCTATCCCGTCGGTGACCGGTTCGCGTTGCTGAAGCGCGGCCGGCTCGTCGGCACGTACTCGAAGGACGAGACGAGCCTCGAGGCCCTCACGTCGATGATGGCCGGCGGCGAGGAACTCGATGCGCTGAGCCGGGAACTACAGGCCATGTCGGGAGATCCGGCCCTGGCCGACGTCGCACGACAACTCACCGAAGGCGAGACGGGCACCTGATGAAGCAGATCACCCACTGGATCGACGGACGGCCGACGGACGGCACGTCCGGACGCATCGGCCCGGTGTACAACCCGGCCACCGGCGAGCAGACCGGCGAGGTCGCTCTGGCGAGTGCGGAGGAGGTGCGGCGCGCCGTCGCGATCGCGAAGGATGCCGCGCGCGAATGGCGTTCGGCGTCGCTCTCTCGGCGGTCGACGGTGCTGTTCGCGTTCCGCGAGCTGCTTGCCGCGCACGCCGACGAGCTCGCATCGATCGTCACGTCCGAGCACGGCAAGGTGCATTCCGACGCGGCCGGCGAGGTGGCGCGCGGGCTGGAGAACGTCGAATTCGCCTGCGGTGTACCGCATCTGATCAAGGGCGGCTTCAGCGAGCAGGCGTCGACCGGCGTCGACGTCTACTCGATCCGGCAGCCGCTCGGCGTCGTCGCCGGAATCACGCCGTTCAACTTCCCGGCCATGGTGCCGCTGTGGATGGCGGCAAACGCGATCGCCTGCGGCAACGCGTTCGTGCTCAAGCCGAGCGAGAAGGACCCCTCAGCCTCCCTGCTGATGGCGCAGCTGTGGAAGCAGGCCGGGCTGCCGGACGGCGTCTTCTCCGTCGTGCACGGCGACCGCGAGGCGGTGGAGACGATCCTGACCCACCCGGACATCGCGGCCGTCAGCTTCGTCGGCTCGACGCCGATCGCCCGGCACGTCTACGAAACCGGCACCGCGAACGGCAAGCGGGTGCAGGCGCTCGGCGGCGCGAAGAACCACATGCTGGTGCTGCCCGACGCCGACGTGTCGCAGGCCGCCGATGCCGCCGTCTCGGCCGGGTACGGTTCGGCCGGCGAGCGGTGCATGGCGATCTCCGTCGTCGTCGCCGTGGGCGACATCGCGGGTCCACTGGTGGACGCGATCGCCGCGCGGCTGCCGAAGCTGCGGGTGGGCGATGGCGCCGACCCGGATTCGGAGATGGGACCGCTGATCACCGGCGAGCACCGCGAGCGGGTGGCGGGTTACATCGCCGCCGGCGCCACCAGCGGCGCGCGGGTCGTCGTCGACGGGCGGGAGGCCGAACTGCCCGAACGCGGGTTCTTCCTCGGCGCGACCCTGCTCGACGACGTCACGCCGACGATGAGCGTCTACACCGACGAGATCTTCGGCCCCGTTCTCGCCGTCGTCAGGGCCGGCAGCTACGAGGACGGCCTCGCGCTGATCAACGCCAACCCCTACGCCAACGGCACGGCGATCTTCACCCGTGACGGCGGCGCCGCTCGGGCGTTCCAGTTCGACGTCGAGGTTGGCATGGTCGGCGTCAACGTGCCGATCCCGGTGCCGGTGGCCTACTACTCCTTCGGCGGCTGGAAGAACTCGCTGTTCGGCGACACGCACATGTACGGCCCGGAAGGCATCTCGTTCTACACCAGGGGAAAGGTGGTCACCGAGCGCTGGCCGGATCCGTCGACGTCGTCGGTCGACCTTGGCTTCCCCCGTACCAGCTGATCCCCGCCGCCGGGCTGCCCGGCCCGCTCCCCCCTTTTTCGCCGAGATCCGGATTTGCCACCGCACAGGGCCCCCTGTGCGGTGGCAAATCCGGATCTCGCGGGGGTAGCGGGGGCCGCGGGGGTCAGCTGATCCAGCTGACCTTGCCAACCAGCAGGGCATAGCCCACGAAGCTGACGATGTCGATCAGCGCGTGCGCGACCACCAGCGGGCCCACCCTCCTGGTGCGCTGGAAGATCCAGCCGAACACCAGCCCCATCACCAGGTTGCCGACGAACCCGCCGAACCCCTGGTAGAGGTGGTAGGAGCCGCGCAGGACGGCGCTGGCCGCTAGCGCCCGTTCGCGCCGCCAGCCGAGGTCCTCGAGCCGGGTCAGCAGGTAGCCGACGACGACGAACTCCTCGACGACGGCGTTCTGCGTTGCCGAGAGCACCAGCACCGGGTAGCGCCACCAGACATCGGGCAGCGCCTCGGCCACGATCGACAGGCTGATGCCCATCGCATGCGCCAGCAGGTAGATGCCGAGGCCCGGGATGCCGATCAGCAGGGCGAGCCCCGCGCCGCGCACGCCGTCCTGCACCGGGCGCCGCGCGTCGACACCGATCGCCGCCGGTGACCGGCCGGCGCGTTGCAGCAGGAAGAGGACGAGCAGGGCCGGGACGACGCCGGTGGCGATGCCGAGCAGCTGGTAAGTGAGGTCCAGCAACGGCCGGCCGGGGGCCTGCGAGGCGTTCAGCACCGCGTGCTGGCTGGCAAGCGGCTTCGGCGCGGTGAGCGAACCGACCAGGTTGGTGAGCGCATACAGCGCCGACGCGCCCAGGGAGAGCGCCAGCACGAGCACGATCTCCACCCGCGGCCCCGGCCGGGGATGCGCGCGGACGACGTCGTCGACCGTCTCGCCGGAGGCCGGCGCCGCCGCCGGCAGTTCTGCCACGGCGCCATCCTCGCCTGCCCGCCGGTGCCGGCGCGACCGGAGCACGCACGCCACGGCCGCGCGACGCGGCTCATCGCCGGATGGTCTAGCGGGGATTACGCCGATCGGCGTTTCGCGGATAGCGATCGGGGGTACCGCGGATGCAGAATATCCGCCGCCCGTCCCGCCGGCTCGGACACCCGCTGACGCTGGCGCCCGCGACCCGAAGGGGCCCGTCATGTCCGTGATCCGTCCCAGGCTGCGTTCTCGCCGCAGCCGCGTCATCCCGGCCGGCGTGGTGCTCGCCGCCGCGGCCGGCTTCGCCCTTGCCCCGGTACTGCCCGCCGGCGCCACCACCCATCCGGCGGGCATGCACCGATCGGGCAGCACCTCGACCGCTGCGATGAGCCATCCCGAGCGCGACTTCGCCGGCTCCACGATCCCGGCGCACGAGCCGGTGGCCCGCGGCGGCGGTGGCGGTATACATCGCGCCGCTTCGGGCCTGCCGGGCCTCGACGTCAGCGGCTACCAGGGCAATGTCGACTGGGGCACCGTCGCCGCCGACGGCGCGGCCTTCGCCTATGTGAAGGCCACCGAGAACACCGACTACACGAACCCGTATTTCAGCCAGCAGTACGACGGTGCCTACGCCGCCGGGCTGATCCGCGGTGCGTATCACTTCGCGACGCCGGACCGCTCGAGCGGCACGGCGCAGGCCGACTACTTCGTCGACAACGGCGGGGGCTGGTCGCCGGACGGCAAGACACTTCCGCCGATGCTCGACATCGAGTACAACCCTTACGGCGCAACGTGTTACGGCCTCTCGCAGGACTCAATGGTCGGCTGGATCTCCGACTTCGTAAACGAGGTGCATGCCCGCACGAACAAGTGGGCAACGATCTACTCGACGTTCGACTGGTGGTCGACGTGCACGGGCAACAGCGCCGCGTTCGCCGCGAACGACCCGCTGTTCATCGCGAGCTACTCGAGCAGCGTCGGCACGCTGCCGGCGGGCTGGGGCTACTACACGTTCTGGCAGTACGCGGATTCCGGCACCTTCCCCGGTGACCAGGACGTATTCAACGGCACCGAGCAGAACCTGATCAACCTGGCGACCTTGACCTAGTGGTCGCTAGCGCGCGGCGAGCCACCGGATGATCTGATCGACCGCCGAGCCGGGTGTCCCTCCGATCTGGACGGCGACACCCGGCTCGTCGGCGGCCAGCGGTTCGAGCGTCTGCAACTGGCTGCGCAGCAGGGAGCTCGGCATGAAGTGGCCGTGCCGGTGTGCGAGCCGTTCGGCAATCATTGCGGAATCGCCTGTCAGGAAAGCGAAACAGACTTCGGGGCGGCCATCGCGCAGCACGTCGCGGTAGCTGCGCTTGAGGGCCGAACAGGCGACGACTCCGTCGCGTCCGGCGCGGCCCTCGCCGTCGATCCAAGCTCCGACTGCGCGCAACCACGGCCGTCGGTCGGCATCGGTCAGCGGGTGTCGGGCCGCCATCTTCGCGATGTTCTGCGGTGGGTGCAGGGCGTCGCCCTCTTCGAAGTCCCAGCCGAGCCGGGCGGCCAGGGTGCGGGCGATCGTCGTCTTGCCCGAGCCCGAGACGCCCATCACGACGACGACGGTGTCGCGGTCGGGCGTCACCGCGAGAGCTGCCACAACACGACGCCGCCGGAGGACCACGACGGCGGTCTACCCACGAGCGCCTGCACGCGCTGCACCGTACCCGCCGACACGTAGGCCGTCGCGACGATCACGTACCGGATGCCGGTGGCACGCAGCTGCGCGCGCGCCGCGGCGGAGGGCAGCACCGGCCCCCTGACGACGACCGTTGCCCACTGCACCAGCGGCGTCCCGATCGGCGACGACGTCGACTCACGCGAATCCGACGGCCGCTTCGCGGCGCCGCCGACATCGCGGTACCGGGCCCCGCTGGTCGCCGACCACAGCATCGACATCTCGTTGGTAGGGGGCGCGGCGAGCGGCAACACGAGCGCGGGCGCGCCGTAGGGGATGTGGCGCACCGCCCGGCTGGAGAAGAACGCCGGCACGTTGGTTGCCGTACCCGCGGGCTCGGTGGCGGGAACGACGAACGCCAGCGACACCGCCAGCCCGCCGATGGCGACGGCCCGCCGGCGGCCGGCGAGATGGACCGCCGCGGCATCGAGCCCGACCGCGACGAGGAATCCGACGGCGAGCGAGGTGGCGAGCGCCAGCCGGATCGGCAGCACGTCCTGCATCGTCGGCAGCTTGGACACCCAGGCCCAGAGCAGCGACGGCCCGACCCGGTTGTCGCCGATCCGCAACCGTGGCCCCAGGCTTGCGAGCATCGTGAGCACGGCGGCGACCGACGCGATCTGAACCGCCCAGCGGCGGCGTAACGCCACCGCGATCACGATCACGGCGATCAGCAGCGGGATCCCGATGTAGCCGCCGGCCTCCCACGCCCCGGTCGCGCGGGTGGCCCACTCGTCCACCCGGCTGGGGCCGCCGATCAGCTGCTGGCCGTTGGGCAGCACCCAGTCCTGCGGCTCGGCTACGTAGGGCGCGATACGCAACGTCCGGAGCTGACTACCGCCGTGGAACTGGACCCACAGCGGATAGCCGAAGAGGACCGCGAACGTGCCCACGGCCATCGACGCGCCCCGCCAGGCGCCGCCCACCGCCCGCAGGGTGACCCGCGGCCTGGTGAGCAGCCCGCCGACGATCGCCGTGAGCAGCCCGAACGCGATGATCAACACCGGCTCCTCGACGATCAGCGCCTGGGCCGTGACGGCGACGCCCAGCAGCACGCCGGTGCGCCACATCGGCCGCGGCCGGCGCCACAGCAGGTCCTCGATCAGCATCAGGATCACCGGCAGCACCGCTGCGAAGGCCAGGCTGACGTGCTGGCTGCCGTGCCCGACAACGTAGCCGGAGAAGCCGACCAGCAGGCCGCCGAGCAGTGCCGCGATCGGGTTCGCAATGTGCCGGCCGAGCCAGATCCGCGCCGTCCACGTCGTCAGCGCCGGGCCGAGCACGAGCAGCGCGTTCAACGCGACGACGGGACCGAAGGGGAGCGTGACGGGGCTCGCGACGGCGTCGAGCAACGGTGCGTTGGCGTTCCACATCAGGTTCACGCCGGACGGGTACTGGATGAAGTCGGTGACCAGCGGGTTGCGGCCGTGCAGCACCGCGCTCGGGAAGTTCGCGAGGAACCACATCGCCTGCGCCGGGTCCCCGGTACCGCTGCCGAGGGTCCGCCCGGCCGGATCGGGCAGCATCTTCACATACAGCAGCAGCGAAGCCGCGACGCCGACGGCGAGGCTGCCGGGTGCGGGGAAGCCCCGCGGCATCCGGCCGCGAGAGAGCCTGCGTCGCCCCGCGATCACGCGGGGCAGCACACCTGCGGTGGACGCCACGGCGGCTCATTCTGCCCGTTCGAGGAGTGCGGTGGGGCCCGGTGCTGTGGGGCCCGGTGCTGTGGGGCCCGGTGCTGTGGGGCAGTAGTGTCGATCGTGACGACACGACGACAGACGAGGACTCGATGGCACTCAAGCCCGGCGACCCGGCACCGACGTTCGAGCTCCCGGACGAGGACGGGACCAGCCGCAGCCTCACCGACCTGCTTGCCCAGGGCCCGGTCGTGCTGTTCTTCTATCCCGCGGCGATGACCTCAGGCTGCACGGCGGAGAGTTGCCACTTCCGCGATCTGGGCGCGGAGTTCGGCAAGGTCGGCGCGCAGCGGGTCGGCATCAGCGCCGACGCCGTCGAGAAGCAGAAGCAGTTCGCCACCGAGAACTCTTTCGACTACCCGCTGCTGTCCGACGCCGACGGCACGGTCGCCGAGGCTTACGGCGTGAAGCGGCGGTTCCCGAAGTCGCTGCCGGTGAAGCGGGTGACGTTCGTCATCGGTACGGACGGCGTTATCAAGGACGTCGTCAGCAGCGAGTTCAAGATGGCCGTGCACGCCGACAAGGCGCTGGCCGCGCTCGGCGGCACGGCGGCGTCGTAACCACGCCAGTCGTGTACTCGGGCCGGCGATGACCGCGGTCGCGTCGGCCGCGAGTGAGCTGCGACGCCGGCTCCCCGCGGAGCGCGTCGTCGACGATCCCGATGTGCTGTCGGCCATGTCGGCCGACCAGTCCGCATGGAGTGCGGTGGGCCGGGCGGCCGCCGGCGTGCGGCCGCGATCGAGTGCCGAGGTCGCCGACGTCGTGCGGGTCTGCGCGCAGCTGCGGATACCGCTGGTGCCCCGGGGTGCTGGTACCGGCCTCTCCGGCGGTGCGAACGCGCTCGACGGATGCGTCGTCCTCGATCTGTCCACATTGGACAGAGTGCTCGCGGTCAATGCCGGCGACATGACCGTTGTGGTGCAGCCGGGCGTCGTCAACAACGACCTGAAGGCCACGCTCGCCTCGCACGGGCTCTGGTATCCACCGGATCCGGCCAGCGCCGCGTCGTCGACGATCGGCGGAAACGTCGCGACGAACGCGGGCGGCCTGTGCTGCGTGAAGTACGGCGTGACACGCGACTACGTGCTCGGACTCGAGGCCGTCGTCGGCGGCCCGGTGGACTACGGCACGGCGGTGCGGGTCGGACGACGGACGGCGAAGGGTGTCGCGGGATACGACCTGGTGGGGCTGTTCGTCGGCTCGGAGGGCACGCTCGGGGTCATTACCGAGGTGACGCTTCGGGTGCGGGCGGCTCGGGGCGCCAGACCGCGGACCGTAGTGGGGTTCTTCTCCTCGCTGGTTGCCGCGGGCGACGCCGTCGCGAAGGTGACCGCCGCCGGCATCGTGCCGGCAGCGCTCGAACTGCTCGACCGGGCCTGCCTGCAGGCCGTCGAGGACTGGAAGCACTTCGGCCTCGACGCCGACGCCGAGGTGTTGCTGCTGGCGCACGTCGACCTGCCCGGCGCCGCTGGTGACGACGAGGCGGCCCGGCTGGTCGACTGCTTCGCGGCCGCGGGCGCCACCTGGACGGCGGCGTCGACCGACGACGCCGAGGCCGAGGCGCTGTTCGAGACGCGGCGGCTTGTGCACCCGGCGATGGAGCGGCGCGGCGCCGTACTCTCCGAGGACATCTGCGTGCCCCGCTCGGCCGTGCCGGCGATGCTGGCGGCGATCGAGCGGATCGGCGCCGCGCACGAGCTGCCGATCGCGACGATCGCGCACGCCGGCGATGGAAACCTGCATCCGCTGCTCGTCACCCCGCGCGGCGATTCGGCCGCTGCGGCGGCCGCGCAGCAGGCGTTCGAAGAGATCCTCGATGCCGCGATCGAGCTCGGCGGGACGATCACCGGCGAGCACGGTGTCGGCCTGCTCAAACGAGCGGGCCTGCGCCGAGAGCAATCCGCCGACGTGCTCGCTATCCAGCACGCGCTGAAGGCCGCCTTCGACCCGCTGAACATCTTCAATCCCGGCAAGGTGCTGGGCTGAACCGAGCAAGCGCGATCGTGGACGGCTGCGGCGTCAGCCCGACGGCTGCGCTGAGGTGCCGGAAACCAGCCCGGGCAGGGTCGTACCGTCGGGGCTGCCGAGGCCGGTGCACGGGTCCCAGCCCGGGCCGGCGTCGTAGGCACCGTTAGAGCCGTCGGTGATGTCGTGGAACCCGGCGGCTGCGGCGCCCGCGCCGACGCCGGCGTAGAGCGAGGGCTGCAGCAGGCCGAACCCGGAGCCTTGCGCCAGCCGCGCGATCAGCCCCGCCCATAACGGCGCGACAGCACTGGTCCCGCCGATCACCCGCTGATTGCCGTCGACGAGCACCTGGTATCCGGTCGCGGGGTCGGCATCGCCGGCTACGTCGGGCACGCCTCGGCCCGACGTCGACGTACCGGCGCGATCGGGCACACCGGCCCGGGCCTGCCAGCCGGGCAGGGGGAACGCCGTGCTCACTCCGCCACCGGTCGCGCCGCCTTGGGCACCGCCGTTCCAGACGGTCTCGGCGCTGATCTGTCCGCCGGAGGTGGTCAGCGTCGTCCCGCCGCAGGCAAGCGCATGCGGGCTCGACGCCGGGAAGTCGCAGTGCGGGGCGCCGTCGGTCTGGCCGTCTGCCGACCCGCCGTCACCGGCGGCTGCCGTGACCGTGACCCCCAGCGCGGCGGCGTCCTGGAACGTCTGGTCCATCGCGGCCCGCGACTGCTCCGTCCAGGTGTCCTCCGCGCCGCCCCACGAGATCGATACGGCCACCGGCGTCGGGCCGGCATGCACGGCGGTGCTGATCGCATCGAGGAAGCCGTCGTCGGTGTTCGGCCCGAAGTAGACGACGATCGAAGCCGCCGGCGCGATCGCGCCGATCACGTCGATATCGAGCAGCACCTCGCCGTCGGCACCGTTGGGGTCGGCGCCAGGCTGGTTGCCGACGCCGTCGACACCGACGGCGGTAACGGTCGGCGGACCGACACCGAGCCCGCCGAAGTAGCTGTCGAGGTCTGACTGCGCGAAGCCGCCACCCAGCTCGATGATCGCAACGGTGCGACCCGTGCCGTCACCGGCCGGAAACTCATACGCGTCGGCGATCTGCACAGGGGTGTAGGACTGCTGCACCGAGCCGGCCGCGGCGAACCGGACCTGCGCGCGCGCCTGTGGGCGGTTGTCGAGGCCGAGAACGCCGGTGACGACGCCGCCGAGCTCCGCGGGCAGCCGCAGCTCGCCGGTCCGGTGTCGGTGTTCGACGTCGCGGCCACGCGCGTCGGTGCTGCGCGCGTTGGTCAGGGTGGCGCCGAACATCTGCGCCAGGACGCGAGCAGGACCCGACACCCGCAACCGGCGTGATCCGGCGTCCGTGGCCACGACGCCGAGACCGGCGGCCCGCACCGTCTGCTCCACTTGCGCAATGTCGTCGGGGCTGGCGCCGTAGCGCTCCGCCAACTCAGCCCGGCTGACGTGCGCAGGACCGGTCACCAGCTCGGCCGGCAACTCGGCGCGCCGGCGCACGATCAGCGTGATCTCGATCGGCTCGTCGCCGACCGGCTCGCCCGGCCGCACCCCGGGAGCGGAGAGCCGGTTACTGCCGGGCAGGCCGGTGGTCTGCTGGTTGGACATGTCGCGGGCTCCATTGTGTCGGGCGGGACGCGCCATCCGTGGACCCTAGCGGCCTAGGCGCGGCCGTGAGGTCAGCGCCGGGCGAGGGCGAGCGTGTCGTGGGCGTTGCGGGCAAGCTCGTCGTAGCGGCCGGTGAAAGCGTTGTAGGTCTGGGCATCGAGGCCGACGTGGATGCGATAGGTGAGCAGCCGCTCGGCCACGTCGTCCCACGCCTCGCCGCGACCGGCGAGGTAGCGCCGCACCTCGTCCTCGATGTCGATGTGCTGCCAGCGCGGGAACCACGGCCACCAGTAGATGAGCCAGGCGAGGTCGTAGAGGTGGTCGCCGTACTGGGAGTTGGCCCAGTCGAACACCGCGCTGATGCGATCGCCCTGCACCAGCACGTTGCGGTAGAGCAGATCGTTGTGGACGATCGCCCGATCCTCCGGGCAGCGGTCCACCAACGCGGCGAGACGATCGAGTGCGGCGTCGAAGGGCGCGGCGCCGGTCGGGGAGGCCTCGAGCCTCGCCCGCCAGCGGTGGGTGCGGCCGCCGGGTTCGTCGTTGGCGATCGCGAGCAGTGCCTCCCGCCAGCTCGCGCGGTCGGTGCTGCCGTCGGCGTGCCACATTCCGGCGCCAGCGCTCGCGGGAACCGCGATGTCGCGGATCGCCGACAGCGCGTCGAAGACCGCGGGCAACGCCGCGCCGATCGCTGCACCCGAGAGCTCGTCGAGGAACTCACCGCTAGCGCGCTCGGTGACGGCGAACCAGCCGCCGAGCGCCGCACCCATCTCGACGAAGCGCGGGATCGGCAGTGCCGGGGAGGCGCGTGCCGCCATCACCCGGTCCTTGCCGAAGTCGTCGCCGTGCCGGCCGAAGCGGATCACGGCGTCGGCGCCGTCGAGTCCGAACGCGAACGCACGAGACCATTGACCGGCGCCGAGCGGAGTCACGGCTCCCGCGCGTTCTTCGTAATGGTCGGCGACGAACGCGACGGCGTCGGCGATGCTCGGCTCGGGCATGGGCAGAGGCTGCCACAAGCAGCTGCGATCATGGCCTACCGGCGAGCGATGCCGGTCAGGCATATTTGTGCCCTCAGACGCCAACGCGAGAGGACACCGGTGCCCAGCCGGACGGAGTTGATCACCAGCGCGGCAAATCCGGTGGTGAAGCGGATCCGGCTGCTGCTCGCCGATCGGCGGCACCGCGCCCGCGAGCAGGCGTTCGTGGTGGAGGGCGTCGCGCCGGTGTGGCAGGCGGTGGAGGCAGGGGCGGAGATCGAGACGCTCGTGGTCGCGCCCGAGCTGCTGGCCGGATCGCCGGCAGCGGCGATGGTCGCGGAGCAGGCAGACCGCGGCATGCGGATAACGCGGCTCTCGGCTGAGCTCTTCGGCCGGATCTCCGACCGCGACGGCCCGTCCGGTCTCGCTGCGATCGTCCAGTCGCGGCTGCCGGGTCTGTCCGACGTCGCCGTCAGCCCGGACTCCGCCTACGTCGCGCTGAACGACGTAGGCAACCCGGGCAACCTCGGGACGATCCTGCGAACCGGCGACGCCGCAGGCATCTCCGCCGTCATGCTGGTCGGTCACACCGCCGATCCGTTCGCTCCCGCCGCGGTCAAGGCAAGCATGGGCGCGATCTTCTCGGTGCCGGTCGTGCGAGTGTCCACTGTGGATCAGGTAGCCGACTGGGCGCGCGAGCACGAGGTCTCGATCGTGACGACGTCCGGCGCCGCATCGACTGCGCTCTGGGACGCGCCGCTGCGACCGCCGCTGCTGGTGGTGATGGGCGGCGAGCGTGACGGCCTTGCCGCCGAGACGATCGAACTCGGTGACCTGGCCGTGTCGATCCCGATGACCGGAACGGCCGAATCACTCAATCTCGCTGTTGCAACCGGCATCGTGGTGTACGAGATCCGCCGTCAGAACCGCGACGGCTGAGGGTCGGATCGAGCGAGATCGGCTACTCCGCCGGGGCAGCCTGTGACGCGGCCGACGTTCCGTTCGCCAGCGTGACCGAGTGCAACTTGAACATCGCGCCGGTGGAGTCCACGGCGTCGGCGATCCGCCCGAATGGCGTGTCCTCGGCCGGGCGGATAACCGTGCCGCCGAGCTCCGTCACGTTCGCGACCGCTGCATCGACGTCGGCGACGTTGAAGTACACGGCCCAGTGCGACGGGACCTCCTCGGGCAGGAACGCGTGCGAATCCATCAGCCCGGCGACGTCCTGACCGTCGACCTGGGCCGTGGAGTAGCGGAATTCGTCGGTCTCGGACATCGGCTCGATCTGCCAGCCGAAGACCGCGGCGTAGAACGCCGTCGTCGCGTCGAAATTCTTGCTGTGGTACTCGTCCCAGGCCACCGAGCCCGCCTCGTTGTACTTCCCGAACCCGATGTGGCTACCCGGCTGCCAGACGCCGAACGCTCCGCCCGCGGGGTCGATCACGATGGCCATCGAGCCCATCTCGCCGACCTGCATCGGCGCCGCCATGACCTGTCCGCCGGCCGCGTCGGCCGCGGCGACCGTGGCGTCGATGTCGGCTGTTGAGATGTAGGTCGTCCACGCGTCGGGGATGGCGCCCATCTCTGGGCGCCTCGGCACGATCCCCGCCACCCGGTGACCATCCGAGGAGGCGTTGACATAACCGCCGAACTCCTCCGAACCGGCCTCGAAGTCCCAGCCGAGCAGGCCGCCGTAGAAGGCCTTGGACGCCTCCACGTCGGAGCTCAGCACGTCGACCCAGCAGGGCGTTCCGGGAGCAAACGGCTTCTCGCGTGTCGTCATGGGAACCTCGAAGGTTGTGGGCGGGCGGTGGTGTGGGTGCCCGGGATTCTGCCAGCCGCGCCGCCCCCAGTCGAGGCGCGCCGGCCCACTGGTAGACGATCCCAGCCTCGTCAGAGGCCGAGGCGGTCGATGGCATCCCAGCAGGCGGCCCGCATGGTGAAGCGCAGTTGCTAATCCTCGCCGATGTGTGCGGCCAGGTCGATGATCAGGCTCCGATCGCGCCTCCACGGTCCTGTCGCTCAACAACCCCAACGAGCGCTCCGCCCTCGTCGCCAACCTGGACCTCGTTACGCAGGTCTCGCCGCCAGTGCTCATCGACGAGTGGCAGCTCGAGCCCGACGTGTGGGATCGCGTCCGCCGCGCGGTCGACGACGACAGCACCGGCGGGCGCTTCTTGCTGGCCGGGTCCGCAGGTGTTGCACCGGGAGAACGCATTCACTCTGGCGCGGGCCGGATCGTGAGTATGGCGATGCGGCCCATGTCCTTCAGCGAGCGCGGCGTGCACGAGCCCACCGTCTCCCTGCGGGCTTTGCTGGAGGGTGAGCCAGCCGAGATCACTGGCACCTCGGACGTCGACCTTCCGGCGTACACCGACGAAATCCTCCGCTCCGGGTTGCCCGGCATCCGCGACCTGCCCGAGCGCGCCCGCCAGCTGCAACTCGACAGCTATATCGCTCGCATCGTCCAACGCGAGCTCCCGGAGAGCGGTGTCAATGTGCGCCGCCCGGGCGCCCTGCGCGCCTGGCTGACCGCCTATGCGACGGCAACAGCCACCAACGCCGCGTACAGCACCATCCTCGATGCCGCGACTCCCGGCGAGGGAGCCAAGCCCGCCCGTCAGACCGTCGGCGCGTATCGAGAGCACCTGCAACGGCTCTTCGTCCTCGACCCGCTGGAGGCATGGATCCCCACCTTCGCGCCCCTCAAGCGGCTCACCTACACGCCGAAGCATCACTTGGTGGACCCGGCCATCGCCGCCCGGCTCGTTGGCGTCGACAAGCCGGGTCTGCTCCGTGGCCAAGGCGGCCGCATCCCGACAGCCATCGGCACATGGCTGGGCGCGCTCTTCGAGTCGCTCGTCGCCCAGTCAGTTCGGGTTTACGCGGCTGCTGGCGCCGCCAGGGTCGGTCACCTACGCACCAAGAACCACCAGCACGAGGTCGACCTGATCGTCGAGACCACCAACCGATCGTGCGTCGCCATTGAGGCCAAACTGGCCAACACCGTCGATAACCACGACGTGGAACATCTCAACTGGCTCCACGAGCAGATCGGTGATCGGCTGATCGACCGGGTCGTCGTCTACACCGGGAGATTCGCCTATCGCCGGCCCGACGGCGTCGCTGTCGTCCCACTCGCGCTCCTCGGCCCCTGACCTCACGCGCCTAGGCGTCCTGATCGCTCCAGACCCGAAGAAGCATCGCATCCGAACCGGGCGCGCACCGGGATGAGGGTTGGAGCGGGACGCATCAGGTGGTCCTGACGGGAATAAGTTCGAACCAACGCAGCAGGCTAGTCGCGCTTGCAAATCGACCGCAGTCGAGCGGATGCCAGCGCCGCACGATGCCGGCTCTTCGCCGCTGTGGGTG
>QHCD01000051.1 GCA_003244255.1 Pseudonocardiales bacterium
AAGCGCAGGTAGGCCACCTCGTCGAGCTCGCGCAGCGGACCAAGGATCATCAGGCCGACCTCGTGGCTCGGCAACTCGGCGGCGCCGGTGGCCCGCACCTCGTCCTCGACCCGCTGGGCGAGCAACGCGAGTGCGTCGTCGTCGACCGGTCGGCCCTGGCAGGCCCGGCGGACGCCGTGGATGACCTTGGCCCGGCGAAACGGCTCGGTGACACCGCTGCGCTTGATCACGGCGAGGGTCGCCTCCTCGACGGTCGTGAACCGCCGACCGCACTCCGGGCAGGAGCGGCGGCGGCGGATGACCTGGCCCTCGTCGACCTCGCGGGAGTCGACGACGCGCGAATCGGCGAACTTGCAGTACGGACACCGCACCGCGCACCTCCTTCCGGGCCGCCGCTGCCGGCGCTCCTGGGACGAACCGACCTACCATGGGATCGGGACGAGACTAGGACATCGGACCCCAACCTGTAGATGACTTACACCAGTGTAACTACTAGATGTAGGGCACGAGGGTAAGCCCGGCGGCTGCCGAGCGCAAGAGCCAGGTCGGGCGGGTCGCCACCCGGGTCACGTTCGGATGCACATCATCATTCGCCGCATTAGCCCGGTTCGCCCGCCGCCAGGTCGTCAGGACCGCACCCGCAGCAGCTGGCCCGGCCGGATCATCGCGGAGCGCAGCCCATTACGTGCCTCCAGTGCTGCCACGACGGCTCGCGGATCCCGGGTCGGCGCGAGTTGACCGGCGATGCTCCACAGCGTGTCGCCGGGGCGCACGCGGACGACTGCCGGCGCCGATGCCGGGATCACCGGCGCCGGCGCGACGACCGCCTGCGCGAGCTGCCAGCCCAGCGTGAGCATCACCAGCGCCACCACGATCGCGGTGGCGAGCCGGCCGGCGCGGGTGAGGCGCCACGGTCCCGGCGTACGAGCGGCCTGGCCGCCCCGTCCCGCGCACCCCGTCCCCAGCGTGGGCCCCGACGCGGGTGACGACGCGTCGGGTCGGAGCACCCGACCTGACGCCGGCGCGCCCGGCCGACCCGCCCAGCCCGGCTGAGCCGGACGTACGGGTCGCACCAGGTGCGCAGGGACCGGTCCCGCCGGCGCATCGGTGCGTCGATCGGCGAACAGGTCAACAGCCACACTCATCGTCGTCCTCCTCCGCTGCCTCGGCAGCGCCGCGGTCGAACAACCGTTCGATCGAACGTCTGTGCGATTGAACCAGATGGCACCGACAAAATCGAGCTGCGAACCATTCCGCTGCATCGCCACGGCCGGCCAGCGGGCTCCGAGAGCGCCCGAAGAGCCTGCCGGTACTCCAAGGTCGGACTTCGGGACAGCCCGGTCGGTCGGAGCGAGTCATCGGCGTGTCGATCGAACACATGTTTGGTCCAAGCCGTGGGTCGCACTACTGTTCGAAGCGAAACCAGCGGCGAAGTTGGAGGACACGGTGCGGGAAAAGCCGGGCAGAGGGCCAGCACACACGTCGAGGCGACGAACGGCCCGCCCACCGGAGAAACGCACCGCCCGCGGCGGCGTTGATCGCGTGCGGACTCTCCCCGACGCCGCTGCGGACGCCGACGGTCTCACCGCGCGGCAGCGCCGGGTCCTGGAAGTGATCCGCGAGTCCGTCGCGCACCGTGGTTACCCGCCGAGCATCCGCGAGATCGGCGAAGCGGTAGGCCTGACCTCGACCTCCAGCGTCGCCCACCAGCTGACAACGCTGGAGCGCAAGGGTTTCCTGCGTCGCGATCCGAACCGCCCGCGCGCCGTCGACGTCCGGCGCCCGGATCACACCGCCGACACGGCGGAGGAGAACGGCCTACCGGCACGGCCGACACCGGCGTTCGTCCCCGTCATCGGCCAGATCGCCGCCGGCGGGCCGATCCTCGCCGAGCAGGCGATCGAGGACGTCTTCCCGCTTCCCCGCGAGCTCGTCGGCGAGGGAACGTTGTTCCTGCTGCGCGTCGTCGGGGACTCGATGGTCGACGCCGCGATCACCGACGGCGATTGGGTCGTGGTCCGGCAGCAGCAGGTGGCCGAAGGCGGCGACATCGTGGCCGCGATGATCGACGGCGAGGCGACGGTAAAGACGTTCCGCCGGCGCGACGGCCACGTGTGGTTGATGCCCCACAACGCGGCCTACTCGCCGATCGACGGCGACGAGGCGACGATCCTCGGGCGGGTCGTCACCGTGCTGCGCAAGGTCTGACGCGAGCTACGCGAGCTACTCGACGGCGGGCTGGCCGGTCGCTGGATCGCGACGCGGCGAGCCCCACCGGCCAATCGGCCCGTCGAACACGATCCGCATCACGGCGAGCAGACCTATCCCGACGGCGATACCGGCGACCATGTCGGAGAGCCAGTGGAAGTCGAGCAGGATCATGGCGAGGAAGACCAGCCCGGGCGCGACGACGCGCAGGACCGACAGGATCCGCACCGCGCGGGCGGGCAGGCCGAACTCGACGGCGAGCGAGGCGACCAGGCCCCACATCAGGACCGCGTTGGGCTGGTGGCCGGACGGAAACGACTCGCCGCCGACGTGGACGGCGTCGATCACCGGTGCGGATCGGCCGACGCCGAACTTGAAGGCATAGACGGCGCCGGTCAACAGGCCCAGCGCGACCGCGAAGCGCAGCAGCGGCTGGATACTGCGCGCCCAGATCGACAGTGCCAGCACGTAGGGGCCGAAGGCGATCAGGATGGCGGCGCGGGCGCCGAGGGCAGTCAGGGCATACACGGCGTCGTAGGGAAGCGGGCGGTGGCGTAGCCCCCAGTTACGGACGGTCCGGCTGATCGATCCGTCCAGGTGGGTCCACGGGCCGTGGTGCAGCACATCGACGGTGATCCAGCAGGCGACCACGGCACTGATGAGCAGGAGGACGAGCCGTCGGCGCGTCAGTGACGCAGGCGCCAACTCGAGTCGGCCGCCGCGAGGGATGGCGCAGCGAGGTGGCTAGGCGCCACTCGGCGGAGTCGTGCTCGCCGGCGGGTTCGTGGGCTGCGGCGCAGGGGCGCCGGCCGTCGGCGTGCTGATGACAGGCGGCGCGGCGGTCGGCTGGGCGGCAGTGGGCTGCACGGCCGTATTCTCGATCACCGGTGGCGGGACCCGCACCGGCGTCGCGGGCTTCGACGGTTCGTCGTCGTGCAGGCCCTTGACCTCGGACTTGAAGATCCGCAGCGACCGGCCAACCGCGCGGGTGGCGTCCGGCAGCTTCTTGTAGCCGAACAGTGCGAACACCACAATCGCGACGATGATCCAATGCCAGGCGGAGAACTCGCCCATGAAGCTGCTCCTTCGTGTCGGCGGACTTCAGGTCAGCGGACTCACCTAGCGTACGCCCGGGGGTCCGCCCCCGGTTCACCTCGACGCGTGGACGGCGAACGGGCCGAGCATCGCGGCCAGCCCAGGGTGGACCCGGGCGTGCAGCCGGGTGCCGCCCTCGACGTGCTCGATTCCGAGCACCTCGCCGCTCGCGTGGGCACGGGCGACGAGATCACCCCGGTCATACGGCACCAACGCCGTGACCTCGACCGCCGGATGGGGCACCGCAAGATCCAGCGTCGACCGCAGCCGGTCTAGCCCTTCGCCGGTGCGTGCGGAGACGAATACGGCGTCTGGCAGCAGCCGGCGCAGCCGCGCGATCAGCTCCGGATCCGCACGGTCGACCTTGTTCACGACCAAGATCTCGGGCACACCGAGAGCGCCGATGTCGCTCAGCACCTCACGCACCGCGGCGATCTGCGATTCCGGTTCGGAACAGGCGTCGACGACGTGCAGCAGAACGTCGGCGTCCCCGACCTCCTCCAGCGTGGACCGGAACGCCTCGATCAGCTGGTGCGGCAGATGGCGGACGAAACCGACCGTATCGGTCAGGGTGAACTCGAGACCGTCGCTGGTGTGCGACCGGCGGACCGTCGGATCGAGGGTCGCGAACAGCGCGTCCTCAACGAGCACGCCGGCACCGGTGAACCGGTTGAGCAGGCTGGACTTGCCGGCGTTGGTGTAGCCGGCGATCGCCACGCTGGGCACCGAATGCCGGCGCCGGTCGCGGCGCTTGGTCTCCCGCGCCGTCGCCATGCCGGCGATCTCCTTGCGTAGTTTCGCGATCCGGGTGCGGATCCGGCGCCGATCGGTCTCGATCTTGGTCTCGCCCGGCCCCCGGGTACCGATACCGCCGCCACCGGCGACCCGGCCACCCGCCTGCCGCGACAGCGACTCACCCCAGCCGCGCAGCCGCGGCAGCAGGTATTCCAGCTGGGCCAGTTCGACCTGCGCCTTGCCCTCCTTGCTGCGCGCGTGCTGGGCGAAGATGTCGAGGATCAGCGCCGTCCGGTCGACGACCTTGACCTTGACGACCTCCTCGAGCTGGCGCAGCTGGCCGGGGGTCAGCTCGCCGTCGCAGATCACCGTGTCGGCGCCGGTCGCGATGACGACGTCGCGCAGGTCACGCGCCTTGCCGGAGCCGATGTAGGT
>QHCD01000052.1 GCA_003244255.1 Pseudonocardiales bacterium
GACCCGCCGCTCGCGACGAGCGACATTGTTCAGCGCCCTCCTAGGTCGATGGGCCGTCTCACCACGGAAGGGACGCCGGACGCGCCCGGCTGGTTGCCGCGCGGGCGATGGGGGGTTCGTATTGGCCTCTCCCGGGCTCCGACGGGGGACGCGTCGCGCCGTACTTCCGCGGCGGCTCGCGCGCCGAAAGCGCGGAGCCGGCTAGCCGACTCGATGCAGCATGCCGACCGGCGCGCCGTCGCCGGCCCGCCGGAAGGGTTCGAGTTCCGCGTCCCACGCTGTGGCGAGCAGCCGGTCGATCGCGTGCACGTAGTCCGGTGCGCTGCGGCAGGACTCGGACAGCACGCGCAGCTGCTGCTCACCCACGACCAGGTCGCCGTTCGCGCTGACCGCGGCGCGGTGCACGCCGCGGCCGGGCACATGCAGCAGTCGCTCGCCGTCCACCCCCGCGCTCGGGTCCTCGGTCACTTCGAAGCGCAGCATCGGCCATCCGGCCAGCGCGTGCGCGATCCGGGCGCCGGTGCCGGCAGCGCCGGTCCAGGCGCACTCCGCCCGCAGCTGGCCGGGGGCCGCGGGTTGCGCGGTCCACGACAGCGCGACGGGCGCGGCCAGGACGGCGGAGATCGCCCACTCGGCGTGCGGGCACAGCGCCGACGGGCTCGAGTGGACGTAGACCACCCCGCGAGCGGACACGGCAGACCTCCATCGGCGGCCATCGGACGAGGGACGCCTTCCCCGACGACCTCGACGACTGCACCGATCGGCCCTTGCACGACGTGACTACCCGTGTTGTCAGTGTGCACGGTGGGAACCGAGTTGCGCTACCTCCGCGGGTGAGCGGGTGCCCATAGCGGCGAGTTAGGGTGGTCCGGGTCTGCCGGGCGGGTGAGCCGAGGCAGGTGAGGAGGACGATGGCCGGAGCGAAGACGCCGCGCGCGAAGGCGCTCGCCGAGCAGATGGAGCGGGAGCGGGCGGAGCGAGCGCGGCGCCGTCAGTTCGGCATCGTCGGTGGCCTGGTGGCGCTGGTCGTCGTCATCGTCGTCGCCATGATCGTGGTACGGGCCACGCGCCATCACAACCCCGCCGCGGCCTCCGCCGCGAGCACGGCGATAGCCGGACAGGTGAGCTCCGTCCCGACCGGCATTCTGGACAAGGCGGGCAGC
Organism: Pseudonocardiales bacterium; assembly: GCA_003244255.1. Lineage (GTDB taxonomy): Bacteria > Actinomycetota > Actinomycetes > Mycobacteriales > QHCD01 > QHCD01. The sequence goes on from QHCD01000052.1 coordinate 1,164, forward strand.
GGCGGCGCGTCGGCACCGATGCCGATCTCCGGTCAGCAGGCACTCACCTCGAACGGCAAGCCCGAGCTTCTCTACGTCGGCGCGGAGTGGTGCCCCTACTGCGCGGCCGAGCGGTGGCCGCTCGCGGTCGCCCTGTCCCGCTTCGGCAAGCTGACCGGCCTGCAGCAGGTCCGATCGGCGGCCACCGACGTCTACGCCAACACCGCGACGCTGAGCTTCGCGAAGGTGAGCTACACCAGCAAGTACCTGACCTTCACCCCGGCCGAGATCCAGGATGTCGACCGCAAGCCGCTGACGACGTTGACCGCGGTTCAGCACAACCTGTTCACGACGGTGGGTGGTGGCGGCTTCCCGTTCATCGACTTCGGCAATCGGTATCGGATCTCCACCGCGACCTACGACCCCGGGCTGCTGAAGGGCCTGGACCAGGCCCAGATCGCGGGCAGTCTGGCCAAGAGCGGCAACAAGGTCGGCACAGCCATCGCGGGCTCGGCAAACGTCATCACCGCGACCATCTGCGCGCTGACGAAGGACCAGCCGGTCAGCGTGTGCAAGTCGGCGACCATCCAGACGATCGAGAGAGCGCTCGGTGCCAGCGGGTGAGCCGGACGCCGACACGACGCCGGCCGGGCCGCGCTGGGCCTGCTACCTCGGCCCGCTCATCTGCGTGGTCGGGCTCGGCGCCTCGATCTATCTGACGGTCGCGCACTACGACGAGCACGTGTCGCTGTCCTGTCCCGCGACGGCGAGCATCAACTGCGCGAAGGTGACCAGGAGCCCGCAGTCGGTGATCGCCGGAGTGCCCGTTGCCGTCCTGGGCCTGCCGTTCTTCCTGGGCATGCTCGCGCTGTACTCGCCGTGGGCGTGGCGGTTGCGCTCGCAGCTGCCCGGCTACCTGCGGCTCGCCGGCGTGAGCACCGGCATGGTCTTCGTTCTGTACCTGGTCTACGTCGAGCTGTTCAAGATCAACGCGATTTGCCTGTGGTGCACGTCGGTGCACGTGCTCACCTTCGTGCTGTTCGTCGTCACCCTGCTCGCGCAGGCCAGTCCGGCCCGGGGTGCAACAACCGGGTAACGATGCGCCCGCCGCGAGAGCATCCGGCGGGGTTCGGGTCGAGCATGGCGCCGTGATCCTCTCGCTACCGCCGTGGCGCAGGGCAATCGCGCTCGGACTGCGCCAGCGCACGGTCGCCGTGGCCGTGGCTGGCGCCGCCGCGATCCTCGCCTGTGCGGCGGCTTCGGGTGAGCTGTTCCTGTCCTCGGCGTCGTCGGAATCGCTGCACCGGCTGGTCGCCGCGCGGTGTCCGGACGCCCCCTATCCCGCACTGCGGGTGATCGGAACCCAGCCCGGCTCCGGCTCCAGCATCCCCGACGTCGTCCCGCTCGAGACCGCGACGCTGCGAGCGGTGACGACCCTCGAGACGGCCGTACCACGACAGTTCGCGCGAAGCGGGTTGCCTGCGCCGCAGCGGTTCTGGCTCACGGCAGGCATTCAGGTGCGGACGCCTCGGGCGCCGGGTTTCCTGACGTCGTGGTACTACCGCGACGGTCAGTTCGCACACGTACGAGCGATCGATCACATCGCTGGGCACGGCATCTGGATCACCGACACCGCGGCGAAGACGACCGGACTCACGCTCGGGTCGAGGCTGCCCGATTCCGGTGAGCGGGTCGTCGGCATCTTCCGCGACCCCGCGACCTATCCGGTGGCGCCGTACTGGTGTTCGCAGAAGAGGCAGTTCGAGGCGACCAGCCTCGTGCAGTCCGAACCGGTGCCCAGCCCGGTCCTGGTCACCGACCCGGCCACCTACCTGCACACGATCGGGTTCCTGAATGATTACACCGACATCGAGTGGTGGGCACCGATCGACACCCGTGGTTTGACGCTGCAGCGGGCGCACCGGATCCTCACCGCGGAATCGACGGCGACCCGGGCGCTCGCGCATGCCGCGCCGTCTACAGCCCGCATGACGTTCGTCGTGCAACAGCAGGCCGGTGGCGCCCAGAACGCGCTGGCTGACATGACGGCGCGAGCGGAGCTGCTGCGACGTGGGCTGCACGGTCCGGTGGTGCCGATCGCGATCGGTGGCGCGCTGATCGCGCTGCTGCTGGTGGGCGCGGCCGGCAGCCTGTGGGTGGACCGGCGCCGCGGCGAGGTCCGGCTGCTCGGCGCGCGCGGCGTGTCGCCGTCGGCTCTGGGAGCCAAGGCCATGCTGGAGATGTCGGTGCCGCTGGTCGCGGGCACCGCCGCCGGCTGGGCACTCGCCATCGGCCTGGTGCGCGTCCTCGGTCCGGGCGGCGCCTTCGATGCCACCGCGCCGACGACGGCGGCCATCACCGCCGGAATCGGTGTGGTGGCGGGCATTGCGCTGCTCGGCGTCGTCGCCGCTGTGCGGTCGCGGGCCGCGATAGAGCGGGTCGTCGGTGCCCGATCGTCGTGGGCGGCCGTCGTCCCGTGGGAGATTGTGGTGCTGATCGCGGCCGGACTCATGTTCTGGCGGCTGCACGGCGAGAAGTCGGTTCGTCAGGTGAACGGCGTCGCGCTCGTCAACGAGCTGCTGGTCGCCTTCCCGCTGGTATTCGCCCTCGGTGCCGTGACGCTGGTCGTCCGGCTGGTGGGTGGCGGCCTGCTGCTGGTCAATCGCCGCGCCGCACGATGGCCGGTCGCGGGCTACCTGGCCGCCCGCCGGATCGCCGGCGCACGCGTCGTCAGCGTCACGCTGCTCGCCGCCGCCGGCCTGCCCATCGCCGTGCTCGTCTACGCGGGTGCGACGACGGCCACCACGCGCAAGACGGTCGAGGCCAAGGCGACCGTCTACAGCGGAGCACCGGTCTCGGTGGCGTCCACCGATGCCATGCACCCGACGCCGGCGCTGGACGCCGCCGGAACGCTGTTGCGCCGGTACTCGGGCCCGGAGGTCCAGGTGGGCGGGCACCAGGCCGAGGTCCTCGCGATCGACCCCGAGACCTTCGGCCGCTACGCGTTCTGGGACCACCGTTTCGCGGACCGATCGCTGCCTGCGCTGATGTCGGCGCTGCGGGCGCCCGGACGCACGCCGCCCGTCCTGCTGATACCGACGCCGGGCAACGCCGCCGCTGGGCCGGCTCGCGGCGCGACCGCTGCGCTGGCGCTCGGCATCACCACGCTGCCGGTCAGGGTCGCCGACCGCCCGATCACCTTTCCCGGCATCCACGACGCGTATGACGCGCTGGTGGTGATCGATGCGCGCCGGCTGCCGGCCGTCGATCCGAACGTCGAGTACGTGTCCGAGGTGTGGAGCACGAAGCCGCATGCCGAGGTGCTGGCCGCGATGGCGACCCAGGGCGCGCGCGAGTTCTACCAGATCACCCCGGTGGGGGTGATCGATGCGACGAGCTACCTCTCCGTCAGCTGGACATTCGGATACCTCGAGGCCCTCGCCGCGCTGGTCGGCGTCGTCGCTGTCGGCGGGCTGCTGCTGTATCTGGCCACCCGGGCGCGGTCGCGGTCGGTGTCCTACACCCTGGGTCGGCGGATGGGGCTGTCCCGAGCGAGCCACCTACGGTCGTTGGTCGGCGAGCTCGCCGCCCTGCTGCTGGCTGCATACGCCGTCGGGACCGGTATCGGGCTGCTGGCAGTGCTGTCGGTCTACTCCTCGCTCGACGTCGATCCGGCTCGCCGGCCGCCCGCACTGCTCACGACGCCGGGAACGATGTTCGTCGGCAGCCTGATCGCGGTGCTCGTGACGATCGCGGGTGCGGTGTGGCTGGCTCAGCACGTCGCCGACCGGGCCCGACCGGCCGACGTGATGCGGCTGGAGACCTGAGCGCCGTCGTCTTCAGCGGGTTCCGGTAGCCGCAGGTCGGCACCGCTAGCGACCGACAATCTGTCCGGACGGGCGGATCGTGTACCAGTACCCGCCGTCGCTCGACCGCCCGCCGATCCCTGGGGCGGTCCGGCCCCGAGTGGGACGATGAGCCGAGTGGGACGATGAGATAGTGCGGACCGTGGCTGATCGGCGTCGGGATCACGCCGGGTGCCGTTCGGGCCGGCTGCCCGGGGTCGTGCGGTGACCGGACAGTCGTTGGTCGGCGCGGTGGGTGTTGTGCACATCCGACTGCGCGGCGGTGAGGAACCGGGTGAGGTGCGCGTCGTCGTGGAGGGACTGCCCCACTACTACCTGGCCTTCTCCACCACCGCGGTCGAGGTCGGGCAGCATATCGTCGTGATCCACAATCGCGGGAATGGCCAGGTCGACGTCGAACCGTGGCCGATGGCCGATTTCGACGCCGGTGTGATCTCGCCGCAGACCGAGAGGAACTAAAGGAATGCTTGGCTACCGCGTCCCCGCACCGAATCAGGCGCTGCTCGTCAGCGGCAAGCGCCAGCGCGGCACGGACGCGCTGCAATTCAAGATCGTCACCGGGCACGGGGTCTTCGTGGTGCCCATCTTCTCCCGTGCCTCGACGCTGACCCTGGCGATGCAGGAGGCGGAGGTCGTCGAGGACTGCTTCACCCAGCAGGGACTGACCCTCGGAGTGCAGGCGGTCATCGCCTTCAAGGTAGGTGACGACCACGAGTCCATCGCCGCGGCGGCCCGGCGGTTCCAGGGCGACCAGTCCCAGATGGCGACGCTGGTGGGGCGCATCTTCAGCGGGCACCTGCGCAGCATCATCGGCAGCATGACTGTCGAGGCGATCATCCGGGAGCAACAGACGCTCGGGGAGGCGATCCTGGACGCGAGCAAGACCGAGATGGGCCGGATCGGCCTATCGGTGGATTCCCTGCAGATCAGCAGCATCGACGACAAGGGCGCCGGCTACATCAAGGCCCTCGCGGCGCCCCACCAGGCCGCCGTGAACCAGGCGGCCAACATTGCGCAGGCCCGAGCCGACCAGGCGTCGGCCATGGCGCGTCAGGAGTCCGACCGCAACCAGGCCGAATACGCCCGACAGACCGCTGTCGCCAGGGCCGAATTTCAGGCTCAGATCGACGCGGCGCAGCAGAAGGCGCAGCAGGCCGGGCCGCTTGCCGCGGCGCAGTCCCAGCAGGCCGTCCTCGCCGAGCGGGCGCTGGTGGCGCAGAAGAACGCGGAGCTGCGCGAGGCCGAGCTGATCGCCGAGGTCGCCAAGCCCGCTCAGGCCGAGGCCGACCGCATCACCACCCTCGCCAAGGCTCAGGCCGAGGCCACCCGGCTCTCGTCGTCGGCATCCGCCGCCGAGGGTCGGATCGCCCTGGACCAGCGCGTGATCGAACAGCTCCCCGACATGCTGCGGGCCGTCGCCGAAGGCCTGCAGGGCGCGAACCTCACGGTGCTGAACGGCGCCGAGGGGCTCAGCGGGCTGACCGCGTCACTGGCCGGCCAGGGCCTCGCCCTGCTTGACGCGGTCCGCGGCGGGCTGGCCCATACCGTCGAGACCCCGGCCGGCCCAGCGGCGCCGAAGAGCCTCGGCGCTTCGGACCCGGCCCGGCGCTGACGTGCGGTGGTCCGCAGCCCGATAATCGCGGCGACGACGGCGACCCCCTCGGCCAGGATCGAGACGAGCCCGAGCGGTTCAAGCCAGTTTCCGACGTCGTCGTGGCCGCGCGCCGATGGCGGCGCGCCGGGTGGTGCCTCCCGCGCGGGGCGCGCACTGTTCACCCGCACGCGGCTGGACGGGTGTTGACGTCACGACGGCGACCCGATTGACTGCCGCTGACGCCGCCGATCCCGCCGGGTTCTCGTGCCCGTCCCCGCCGGCGACCGTCCCAGCAACCCGCCTGGTCATGCTCGTGCCGCGGCACATCGGGTCGTCGCGGCGGGCAGAGAGGACCGCTCGTCATGCGTCCACGTAGCCGCCTGATCACCCTCGCCGCGAGTGCGGCCTGCCTTACTCTGGTCGTTGCAGCCGCGGCCAGCGCCGCCGCCTCCGGCCCGGGTCCCGGTCACCAACCAGGACACGGTCGCAGCAGCGCGTTCGATCGCATCTTCGTGATCATGTTGGAGAACCATTCCCGATCCAGCGTGATCGATGATCCGAATGCGCCCTACCTGACCGGCCTCGCCCACACCTACGGCATGGGCGCGGCGTACTACGGCGTCACGCACCCGTCGATGCCGAACTACATAGCGACCATCGCTGGCGACAACTTCGGCCTCCAGGACGACAACGACCAGAACGTCGTCAACCTCGATCGGCCGAATCTGGTCGACCAGCTCGAGGCGCATCACATCGGCTGGGACGCCTACATGCAGACCCTGCCCCCGAACAAGCTGGACCGGTTCGGGCCAACGCTGCCCGACGGCACGCAGGCGCCGCTCTACGCCAAGAAGCACAACCCGTTCGTGCTCTTCGACGACGTGAAGAACAACCCGGCCCGGATGGCACACGTCAAGGGGTACCGCCGGCTCGGCGCCGACCTCAACGGCAGGAACGCTCCCCGGTTCGTCTGGATCAGCCCGAACCAGTGCAACGACATGCACGGCGGCGTCTACACCGCCATCCCCGGCCACCCCGCGACGCCCTGTCCGTACGGGGCCACCAAGGACGACCCGAACGACGCCTCGCTCAAGGCGAAGGCCGACATGTTCGTGCACGGCGCGGTGCAGACCATCACCCACTCCAAGGCCTGGACCCGGCACTCGGCGATCGTGATCGTCACCGACGAGAACGACTTCACCGGCAACACCGAGACCGGCGGCTGGGAGAACGCTGACGGCTGCTGCGACTCGCCGTACGTCCCGGCTGCTGACCCGCGGGTGAGCACCAGCTGGCCTGGCGGCACCTACGGTGGCGGGCTCATCCCGGCGATCGTGGTGACGGCCTCGGGCCCGCGGCACTTCGTCGACCACACGCCGTACAACCACTACTCGTTGCTGACCACCATCGAGGACAACTGGCACCTCGGCCACCTCGGTCACGCCGGGGACACCGCTGGCGGCGTGGTGCCCATGTGGCCGCTCTTCACCGGCAGGCACTGATTCACCGGCAGGCACTGATTCACCGGCAGGCACTGGCCCACCGGCAGGCACTGGCCCACCGGCAGGCACTGACCCATTGGCGGGCACTGATCCGTTGCCGACGACACGACGTCCTGGAGCCGACATGAGCAGACACTGGCAGCGATCGACGAGCCTGTTCGCCGCGGCCGTGACCGGAATCGGCCTGCTGACCGCGAGTGCCGGTTCGGCGATCGCGGCGCCGGCGGGCCCCGCGCACAACACCGGCCAGCAGTGCCGATTGGCCAACGGCGTCAAGCGCGTCGTGGAGATCCAGTTCGACAATCTGGATCGCTTGCGCGGCACCCCGAACGTCGCGAGCGACCTTCAGCAGATGCCGCATCTGACGAGCTTCCTGCGGACCAACGGCGTCCTGCTAACCAACGCGCACGACGTGCTGTCGCACACGGCTACCAACTTCATCGCGAACCAGACCGGGCTCTATCCCGACCGCAACGCGGTGACGCAGTCGAACAGCTTCAGCTACTTCGACCCGAGCGGCGCCACCCACACCGGCGTCTCGTTCGCCTACTGGACCGACCCGCTCTACGACCCGTCCGGCGCGCCGGCCGACACGAACTACAACCTGCAGTACACCGCCAACCGCAACAACGTGCCGAACACCAGCAACGTCAACACACCGGCACCGTGGGTGCCCTACGCCCGCGCCGGCTGCGACGTCGGCGAGGTCGGCATGGCCAATACCGTGCTGGAGAACATCACCACCGACATCCCCAACGTCTTCGGGCCGAACTCGCCGCAGGAGGCGGAGGCTAAGGCCAACCCCGTCAAGGCCAACGCGGACTTCGTCGGGTTCGCCGTGCACTGCGCGGCCACCTCGTCGTTGTGCGCCCGAGGCCAGACCGACTCGCTGCCCGACGAGCCCGGCGGCTACACCGGGCACCGGGCGCTGTTCGGCAACACCGAGGTGCAGCCGGCGATCAGCCCGGCCGGGCCGGTGCGCGCCCTGAACGGCAGCGTCATCACCGACGGCAAGGGCAACGTCGGATTCCCCGGCTTCGACTCCGAGACCCCCACCAACTCCCTCGGCTACGCCGCGCAGATGCTCGAGCACGGCGTACAGGTCGCCAACGTCTACATCTCCGACGCGCACACCGATCACCAGGGTGGCACCGGCGACTTCGGACCCGGCGAGCGAGGCTACGAGCGGCAGCTGCACGCGTACGACGCGTCGTTCGGGCAGTTCTTCCGCCGGCTGGCGCGCCACGGCATCACGCCGGCCAACACGCTGTTCGCGGTGACGACCGACGAGGGCGACCACTTCTCCGGCAGCGCGCCGACCCCTGCGGGCTGCGACGGCACCCCCGGGAACTACTGCACGTACGCCACCAAGTCCGAGGTGAACGTCAACCTGACCGGCCTGCTCGCCAGCAGGGCGGCCAACACCACGCCGTTCGCCATCCACAGCGACCCGGCGCCGGCGATCTACCTGCAGGGCAACCCGGCGCGAACCGCCCCGTCGGCGCGTCAGTTCGCCCGCGACATGGCCGGGTTGACGGTGGCCAACCCGCTCACCGGCAAGACCGACAGGCTCGTCTACCAGCTGGCCGATCCGGTGGAGGAGAAGATCCTGCACTTCGTGAGTTCGGACCCGGCGCGCACCCCGACGCTGACGGCGTTCTCCGGTGAGGACGAGTACGTGACCGGCGGCGCAGCCGATTGCAGCCGGCCGTGCGTCTACACCTCCGCCGGCTATGCCTTCAATCACGGCGGAATCTGGCCGGACATGCAAGACATCTGGGCGGGGTACGCCGGGCCCGGAATCCGTCCGCGTGGTACCGACCACACGACGTGGACCGACCAGGTCGACACCCGTCCGACCCTGCTCGCGCTGGCGGGACTGCACGACGACTATCCGGGCGACGGGCGGGTGCTGGTCGAGATCACCGCTCCGTCGGCGCTGCCGGCGTCGCTGCGTGCACACCACGAGACGGTGCTGCGGCTGGGCAGGGTGTACAAGCAGCTGCTGGCCTCGGACGGGCAGTTCGCCGAGGACACCCTGGCTGCGTCGACCAGGGCCCTCCGCAGCGGCTCCGCCACCGGGGACCGCACCTATACCCGCATCGAGGCGGCGCTGACTGCCCTCGACACCTTGCGCAACCTGCTCACCGGCGGGATCAGCGAGCAGCTGCTCGGGGCGGCCTTCCATGGCCGACCGGTCGACGAGCGGCGGGCCCACGCCCAACTCGTGGAGGGATACCTGCTGCTGGCCGCGGCACGGGCGCTGCGCGGCTGAGCGTCACAGCCGCTCGGTGAACCGGCCCGGCCGGCCAGCGTCGGCAATTGATTGCCTCTCGTTCACCTCCTGGTCCGCCGTGTCCGCTATCGTCCGCCGATGAGCCTCGACACCGTCGTCATGGCGGGCCGGTCGCGATCAAGCCGCCCGAGCACAGCCACCCTGCGGGTGGCCAGGGTGGTCGCCGTCTGGGAGCCCGGTGGCGCTCAGCTCGCCGTGCTGCGGCTGATCGCGGCGCTGCGACGTCGCGGCGTGGTCACCACCCGCCTGCTCGTCGGCGAGGCGACCTCCGCCGGACTGGAGCTGGCCGCGCGACACCGGGTGCCGGTCGAGTGTTACGGCGACGAAACGGGGTTGCAGTGGCGCCCCTCGCCCGAGTTTGCCAGTTGGCTCGCGCCCAGGCTGTCTCATGTCGACGTCGTACACGCGCACATGTTCGGCGCGTGGTGGGCGGCCGCGGAGGCCGCCCCGAGAGGTGTTCCGCTGGTCGCGAGCGAGCACAACGAGATGACCTGGCCCGCGGGTGACTTCAGCACGGCGGCGAGCGCGGTTGCACCGCGCATCGACGCGTTCTTCGCACACGGCCCGGCAGCACTCGACTTCGCCGCTGGGCTGGGTCTGCGGCCTGGGGTGCTGCGCGCCGGCCGCTCCGCCGTGATCGGACTCGATGCGCGCCCGCTGCCGCGCCTTCCCAGCCCGCGCATCACCTTCACCGGCCGGTTCCGCAGCGACAAGGCGCCCGATCTGTTGTTGCGTGCCGTTGCCCTGCTGCGTGAACCGCCGATGACCTACCTCGTCGGCGATGGCCCGGACCGGAGCCGGCTCGTCGACCTCGCCGAGCGCCTGGGCATCGCCGACCGCGTCGTGCCCACCGGCTGGTCGCACGCACCAGCACGGTATGTCGCGGGCGCCTCGGTGCACGTCGTACCCTCGCGGGAAGAGGCGTGGTCCCAGTCGGCCGTGGTCGCTCTCGGACTCGGCGTGCCGGTCATCGGTACGGCTGTCGATGGACTGTCTCGCACTCTCGGCGACGGTCGCGGCATCCTCGTCCCGCCCGACGATCCGGGTGCGCTCGCCGCCGCGATCGAGCGGGTGCTGGCCGGCGATCGACCAGATCCGGCACCGGGCATCACCTACGCCCGGACTTTCACCCCCGCCCGGCTGGCCGGGCACTACCTGCCCGTCTACCGCGCCCTCATCCGCTAGGAATCCCGCCGCTCGCTCGCCCGGGCGCTACGAGGGGCCGTGGAGGCGTGCGTCGTCACTCACATCCTCGGGTGCGCCGCCCATCATCGCGAGCATCGACCGGCCGCCGGTGCTCAGGAATCGCCACAGGAGTGCGGCGGCGAGGAGCAGGAAGACGATGTTGAGCACCGTGGTGTAGTTCCACCGGATGGCGTCCTCGCCGATCTTGGCGTGGCGTGCGCCGGTTGGTGCGAGTCCGAGCGGGCTGAAAACGAACTCGATGACGTAACCGGCGGCGGCCATGGTTGCGTAGAAGGTGGCGAACAGGAACCAGGCCATCTTCGCGCCGTAATACTTCCGGTAGATCAGCAGGATCGGGATGATGATCAGGTCGGCGAAGATGAACGCGACGACGCCGCCGAAGCTGATGCCGCCATTCCACAGCACGGCCGCGAGGGGCACGTTGCCGATCGAGCAGACGAACGTCACGACGGCGACGAGCGGGCCGATGAGCGGGCCCCAGATCTTGGCCAGCAGCGGGTGGTCGGTGAAGAAGAGGTGCTGCCAGAAGCTGTCGGGGATCCACGCCGCCGCGGCGCCGGCGATGAGCAGCCCGATGACGATATCCCGCAGCACGGCGGCCCACTCCATGACGAAGTTGTGGCTAACCGAGGTGAACCCCGCGGGGGATGCCAGCCGCGACCAGAAGCTGCCCGGCGTGCCGACGCTCATGTCCATCGCCGCATGGCCCTCCATCGACCCGGCGACGCCCTGCTCGGCCTGGCGGGCCGCTGCCTCCCGCAGCCGCGTGGTGAGGAATCGGCGAAACAGCAGCGCGAGCAGCACGATCATGATCGGGCCGCCGATGAACTCGGCCAGGGTGAAACGCCACCCGATCAACAGGGCCAGGATCAGGCCGAGCTCGATCACCAGGTTCGTGCTGGCGATCTGGAAGGTCATTGCCGCGGTGAAGTCGGCACCCTTACGGAACAGCGACCGCGCCAGCGCCACGGCCGCATACGAACACGACGACGACGCCGCGCCCAGCCCCGCCGCGGTGGCCAGGCTGCGTGGACGATCATCGGGTAGTAGTCGAGCGATCGTCGACTTGCGCACCAGTGCCTCGATGATCGCCGACAGGGTGAAGCCGAGGATCAGCGACCACGTGACCTGCCACGTCATCGAACCCGCGATACCCAACGCGTGCAGGACGCCGTGCCAGACCGTGCCCATCAGCGTCCTTCCTGTCTTCGTTGCGACCGCCGTGCGGTCAGCTCACGTCGGTGCCCTGCACGTCGTGGGTCGGCGTGGTGGGTTGGAACCGGCGCAGGCGCAGGGAGTTGGTGACGACGAACACCGACGAGAACGCCATCGCCGCACCCGCGATCAACGGGGACAGTAGCCCGAGCGCGGCGACCGGGATGAGCACGACGTTGTAGCCGAAGGCCCAGAACAGGTTGCCCTTGATGGTTCGCAAGGTGCGCCGGGAGAGCCTGATCGCGTCCGCGGCCGCCGTCAGGTCACCACGCACCAGCGTGAGGTCGGAGGCTTCGATCGCGGCGTCGGTGCCGGTGCCCATGGAGAGCCCGAGGTCGGCGGCCGCGAGCGCGCCGGCGTCGTTGACGCCGTCACCAACCATCGCCACCACCCGACCGTCTCGCTGCAGGTCGGTGACCGCGGTGATCTTGTCCTCGGGCAGCACCTCGGCGATGACGTCCTCGGCGGCGATGCCGATGGTTGCGGAGATGGCGAGCGCGGCGGCGCGGTTGTCGCCGGTGAGCAGGACCGGCCGCAGCCCGAGCGCGCGTAGCTGGGTGACGGCCGAGGCGCTGGTCGCTTTCACGGTGTCGCCGACGACGAGCACGCCGCGCACCGCGCCGTCCCAGCCGGCCAGGACCGCGGTACGCCCGGCCCGCTCGGCGTCGCCCTTCGCCGCCGCCAGGGCCGGCTCCAGACGCAGTCCCTGCTCGGCGAGCAGGGACTCGCGCCCGACGATGACCGCGTGGGTATGTCCGTCGACGGTGACGGTGCCGGACACGCCGAGCCCGGCGGTGCTGGCGAAGCCCTGCACGGGCGGCAGCGGACCGAGGCGATCGGTCGCGGCGGTGGTGATGGCGGCCGCGATCGGGTGTTCGCTCGCAGCCTCCAGCGCACCCGCGAAGAGCAGCAGATCCTCGGCGCTGGTTCCGTCGGCGACGTGGATTGCGGAGAGGCTCATCTGCCCGGTCGTGACCGTGCCGGTCTTGTCCAGCACCACGGTGTCGATCCGGCGGGTGGATTCCAGGACCTGCGGGCCTTTGATGAGTAACCCCAGCTGGGCGCCGCGGCCGGTGCCGACCAGCAGCGCGGTCGGGGTGGCCAGCCCGAGTGCGCACGGGCAGGCGATGATGAGCACGGCTACGGCGGCGGTGAAAGCCCGCGCCGCCCCGTGCCCGGACGCGAGGGTGGCTAGCAGCGTGGCGAGTGCGAGGAGCAGGACGACGGGGACGAACACCATGCTGATGCGGTCGGCCAGGCGCTGCACCGGAGCCTTGCCCGACTGGGCATCGATGACGAGGCGGGCGATCTGTGCCAGGCGGGTGTCGGCACCGATCCGGGTCGCGCGTACCAGCAGCCGACCGCCGGCGTTCACGGTCGCACCGGTCACCGCATCACCCGGAGAGACCTCGACGGGGATCGATTCGCCGGTCAGCAGGGACTCGTCTATCGCTGAGGAGCCGTCCATCACCACGCCGTCGGTGGCGATCTTCTCACCGGGCCGCACCACGAACACGCCGTCGACGCTCAGCTGGTCGACCGGGATGCGGGCTTCGACTCCGTCGCGGAGCACGACGACGTCCCTGGCACCCAGATCGAGCAGCGCGCGCATGGCCGCGCCGGAGCGGCGCTTGGCGCGCGCCTCGAGGTAGCGGCCGGTGAGCAGGAACACCACCACGGCCGATGCCACTTCCAGGTAGATGTCGCCGGTGCCGTTGCCGGAGCTGGCACCGACGTCGAAATGCATCCGCATGCCGGGCATCCCGGCGTCGCCGAGCAACAGCGCGTAAAGCGACCAGCTGTAGGCGGCCAGCGTGCCCATCGACACCAGGGTGTCCATCGTCGCGGCGCGGTGGCGCAGGTTGGTGACGGCGGCGGCGTGGAAGGGCCAGCCGCCCCAGACCACGACCGGGCTGGCCAGGGTGAGCGAGACCCACTGCCAGTTGTCGAACTGCAGGGCGGGAATCATCGCCATCAGCAGCACCGGCAACGCGAGCGCGGCCGAAACCAGCAGCCGCTGCCGCAGCCCCGCGAGCGCGATCGCGTCCTGATCGTCGCGCTCGTCCGGACCGGCCAGGGCGGATGAGTCGGCCGGGGCGGAGGGCCGGGGTAGGCGGGCGGTGTAGCCGGCGGCCTGCACGGTCGCGACCAGGTCGGCCGGATCCACGGTGGTCGGGTCGTAGCGGACGGTGGCCTTCTCGGTGGCGTAGTTCACCGTCGCGGACACCCCCTCGAGCCGGTTCAGTTTCTTCTCGATCCGGGCTGCGCAGGATGTGCAGGTCATGCCACCCACGGGCAGCTCGGCCAGGACCGCCGCCGTAGCGTCGGGCCCGTGGTCGGTGGTGATGTCGGCGGTCATGTTCGCTCCTCTGGCGGGTGTTGCCGCCGGGTTATCGGGGTGTTGGGTCAGGCGTCGGCGAGGGCGTAGCCGGCCTCGTCGACCGCCGCGCGGACCTGCTCGTCGCTGAACCCGTCGCCACTCACCGTGACCCGGCCCGAAGCCAGGTCGACCGCGACGGCCTGGACGCCGGCCACGCCGCTGACTTCGGTCCGCACCGAGTTCACGCAGTGGTCGCAGGTCATCCCGGTCACGGTGTAGGTCTTGTCCGCCATCGCGGCGTCTCCTTTTCGTCTCTGGTCACCCAACGGGCACCCGTACTCTGTACTATACCCCCGAAGGGTACATGTAGCTTGAGTCTCGGCCAAGCGTGCGGGTCAGCGAGCTGCCACCGGCTGACCGGTGCGGTCCTGGGGCACCGCCTTCGGTGTCCCGGCGCCTCGGGGTGGTTGGCGCAGGGTGATCAGGGCGAGCAGCCCGCCGGCGGCGGCCATGATGGCGGCACCGATGAACGCGACGGAGAACCCGGTGGTCAGAGCGCGAGGATGCCCGAGCTGGCTTGCCCCGTGCGCGGCGGCCAGTGCTGTCATAGCGGCCAGGCCGAGGGCTGAACCGACCTGGTAGGAGGTGTTGACGATTCCCGAGGCCAGCCCGCCTTCCTCGGGCCGGGCCGAGGAGATGGCGGTGCCCAGCGATGGGATGAATGCCAGCGCCATGCCGGCCGCGGCGACCAACGAGGGGCCGAGCACATCGACGGCGAAGTTGCCGCCCGGGCGGGCGAAGGACAGCCACGCCAGACCCGCGGCCAGCAGGAACAGGCCGACTACGGTGGGCGACCTGAACCCGAAACGCGCCAGCACCCGCGGCGCGACGCCGACCATCAGCACCATGATCGCGGCGGTCATCGGCAACAGCGCCGCACCGCCGGCGAACGCGCCATAGCCCAGCACCTGCTGCAGATAGAGGTTGAGGAAGAACCACATCGGGATCCACGCCGCCCCCAGCAGCAGCTGAGCGAGGTTAGCCGCCCCCAGGTTCGGGGTGCGGAAGATCGCCAGGCGAACCAGCGGCGCGTGGCGCTTAGCCTCGATCGCCACGAACCCGGCCAGCAACACCACCGCGACGGCAAGGGACACGACGGTGTCGACCGATCCCCAGCCCAGGTGTGGCGCCCGCACGATGCCGAACACAGCCAACGCGAGCCCGCCGGTGACCGCGATCGCGCCGGTGATGTCTACCCGTCCGCGGTGGCCAGCCGTGGCCGGCATCACGGCGGGAATGACCGCGATAGCGACCAACGCGATCGGCACGTACAGCCAGAAGATCCACGGCCAGGACAGCCACTGGGTGACCACGCCGCCCAGGAACACCCCGGCGGTGCCGCCGGCTGGTGCCGCCGCGCCGTAGAGCGACAGGGCCTTCGTCAACTCCTTCGGCTCGTCACCGAACAGCATCATCAGCAGGGTCAGAGCCGCAGGGGCGATCATCGCCGCGCCGACACCCTGTACCGCCCGGCCGCCCAGCTCCAACCAGGGACCGCGGGCTAGTGCCGCGAGCACTGAGCCGGCAAGCAACACGACCCAGCCAATGCTGAACACCCGGCGCGCGCCGAGTAGATCCGACAGCCGGCCGCCGAGCAGCAACAGCCCGCCGAAGGCGACCACATAGGCGTTGAACACCCAGGACAGGTTGGCCTGAGAGAAGCCGAGGTCGGCCCGCATCTTCGGCAGCGCGACACCGATGATCGAGGTGTCCATGATGACCATGAACTGGGCCAGCGCGATCACTGCTAGCGCCCACCACCGTCGATGCGATCTCGCCTGAACAGTCATCGCCGTACCTCCTTCTTGACATACCCGGGTGGGGTACTCAGTAGAAAGTAGCGCTGCCTAGCGCGATGCGCAAGTACCACACCGGGGTATAGTTTGCAGGACAGCCGGCGATGGAGGCAGACGTGAACGGCTACACCGCAAACAAGGACGCATACCTCAAGCGGCTGCGCCGCGTCGAGGGGCAGGTCCGTGGTCTGCAGCGGATGATCGAGGAGGACAAGTACTGCATCGACATCCTCACCCAGGTGAGCGCCGCGACCAAGGCTCTGCAGTCAGTCGCGCTCGGCCTGCTGGAGGAGCACATGGCCGGGTGCGTCGTCGACGCCGCCCGGGTTGGCGGGGACGAGGCCGACATCAAGGTGAGGGAGGCCGCCGACGCGATCGCTCGCCTGGTCCGCTCCTGACGCCGGGACCGTGTTCAGGCCTCGGCGCTGCTATCGAGGGTGGTTGACGTCGCGGTCGTTGCGGGGGTACCCCTTGGACAGGCTGGCCCCGCTCGCGGGCATCGCCAGCCTGACGGGCGCCGCAGCGACGCCGGCCGCTGCTGCCCGGTGACGATCCCGCTGCCGGCTTCTGGGAAGGAGAACACCTTGCGGTCGACCCGGCGCGCCAGTTGGTGTTTCTCTCCCGCGACCCGCGCGCGTTCGGCGGCAACGAGCAGACCGGCACCGCCGGGCTGTACATCATCGAAGCGCACGACCCGACGCGGCTGCGCCTGCTGGGCTTCCACGCGGTTCCGGCCGGCCACACCACCGCATGCATCAACCAATGCCGGTTCCTGTGGAGCGGCGGACCGTTCCATTCCGGCGTCGGACACCAGCCGAAGAGCTGGAACGGGCAGCCGGTCTGGGTGACCGGAGTCGCCGACCCGCAAGCCCCCTAGACCTACCCGCATCCCGTGGACACTCGTCGCAACGACGGCGTCACCGACTATGTGCACGCCACCGATGTGGCGTCGACCGGTATCGCCTGGACCTCTGGCGCCGGTGGTGTGCATGGCTTCTACACCACCGGTCGGCACTACGACCCGATCGCTGGCCAGGCCCGCGCCCCCACCGCGGTCAACCCGATCCCCTATGCGGGCGGCAAGATAATCCAGCGGCCGGAGAGATTCAGCTTCGACCACACGCCTATCAAGTCCCGCAGGCGGTCGGCGGATTCAAGGTCGGTGGGCTGCTGCTGGTCACCGACGAGGACTTCTCCAACAACTGCGCGCACCAGGGCAGGCTGCTGGTCGTCTCGCTGGCCGGCAGCTACGCGGCGAGATGGCTGACGCAGGATCCGGACCCGCGGTTGCGCGTCGTGGGGCAGTACGGACCGGTCGGGCAGCCCGGGCAGCAGCCCGGCACCGAGTGCTCGGCACACTGGTTGCAGCCGCTCACCGGGGTCGGCGACGGCACCACGATCGTCGAGGCGTTCTACGGCCAGGGCACCCGGTTCGTCGACTACGGCAACCCGCGTCACCCGCGCCAGGTCGGCTATTTCGCCCCCGCCGGCAAGGTCGCAGCCGCTCCCGCCTTCCACGACGGACTGGTCTACGCCGCCAGCTACTCCGGCGGTATCGACGTCCTGCGTTTCACGCCACCGCATCGTGAGCGGCGTAACCCCTGACGGCTGGCGCTACGCGCTTCGGGCGGCGGCGAGCAGCTGCAGCGCGCGGGCGCGCAGCTGTCCCCACGGACCTCGATCGCGAATATCCTAGACGTAGTACTATCGCACCTAGTAGATATGCACGGCACGCGCCGCGCTCGGCTCGGGCGCTCGCGGCGGGCCGGCCCCACAGTCATACCGCTGCGCGCGGCGCCGAGAATCCAATCAAGACACCGAAAGCGAGCGTCTGCAGATGACCCGCATGAACCGCATGTTCGGCGGCCAAGCATGGATAGTCGCCACCGGGGCTGTGGCCGCGCTCACGCTGGCCGGATGTACCGCCAGCTCCCAGGGCGGTGGGTCGCGCGCTGACGCGCCGACGACGTCCACTGGCTCGTCGGCTCCCCGCACGAGTTCTGCGGCACCCCGTAGCAGCTCAGCTGCGCCGGCAGCGAGCGTCACCATAGGTCCCGTCACAATGGCAATGAACCCGACGACGCCGATCGTCGCTCGGATCGTCGGAGGCAAGCTGTCCAGGGTCGCTGTCACCAATACAGTCAGCGGCGTTCGCGTCACCGGTGCTTTCCATCAAGGCGGGACATCCTGGTCGTCCAGCGAGCCCCTCGGGTACGGCAAGGCGTATCGGGTCTCCGTCGCGGCTGTCGACTCGGCCGGCAAACCGCAGCAGCGAACTCGCGTGCTCCGAACGCTCAAGCCCCGAGCGCAGGCGTTTCCGTCGCTGATCCCTCCTCCAAGTGTCCAGGATGTCGGCGTCGGGCAGCCGATCGTCGTCCGGTTTGATCACCCCGTGACCAACAAGATCGCGGTGCAGAAACGGCTCCAGGTCCGTGCCGCGCCGGCTCAATCCGGCGCCTGGTACTGGATCTCGGCCAGCGAGGTGCACTACCGCCCGGCGACCTACTGGAAGCCGGGAACGACCGTAAATCTGCAAGTCCGCGTGTACGGCGTCGATATCGGCGGCGGCGTGTATGGAGAGACCGACCGCGAACTGACGTTCCGGGTGCACGACGCATGGGTCGCCAAGGCCGACGGTGCCGCCAAGACGATGCAGATCGTCCGTAACGGCGCGTTGGTGAAGACCATGCCGATTAGCCTCGGCACGACGAAGAACCCGACACACATCGGAACACACGTCATCTCCGAACGCTCGCCGTGGGTCATCATGGACTCCTCGACCTTTGGCGTGGCAAAGGGCCAGCCCGGCTACTACCGGGAGAAGGTCTATCTGGACGAGCGAATCTCCAACGACGGCGAGTTCGTCCATGCTGCACCGTGGTCCACCGGCTCCCAGGGTCTGTCCAACGTCTCGCACGGCTGCGTCAACCTGTCGGTCGCGAATGCACAGTGGTTCTACGCGCACTTCAACCTCGGCGACGTCGTCGAGGTGACGAACTCCGGTGGAGACACGCTGCCGCTCTACGACACCTACGGCGACTGGGCCGTGCCGTGGTCAGCCTGGTCCATGGGAAACGCCAACAGCTGATCCGCCCGCGACCGTTCTCAACGCCCATTGCCGCGCGCGTAGTAGCGGTGTGACCGTCGGGAGGCCGCAGATCCGCGTTCCATACGGCCGCGTCGATGACGCGGCGGCGACTGGTGTAGGCGGCGACGGCGGAGACGAACACGGCACCGTCGTGGACACCGGGTTCAGCACGGTTGCCAGCCGCTCGACCCAATGCGGGACCGGTGACGACGGTCTACTATTTGCGCTAGTAGCACCGCCTGAGGAAGCGCCACCCCGTCGTCGGGGTCAGGAACGTGACGCGGAGGTTCGCAGGATGCCGAAGTCGAGGGTGCGGCCGCACCAGCAGCAGCGTGCGCGACACGACCAGGAGCGTCGAGAGCAGGCCGAGGAAGCCCGGGCGCGGGAAACGCAGGAGGCGCAGGCGAAGGCTGCCGAGCGGAGGCGTCGGTACCAGAGCTGGCGGCGCAGGAGGATCGCAACGGCGTTGCTGCTCGGGCTGGCCGGCATCGTCGCCGTGAGTCACCTGCTCGAGCATCTGGACGTGCTCCGAGTGATGTCCCCGGGATGGCAGGATCTGCTGATCGGATATCCGACCGCAGGGCTGATCGCCATCGTCGCCCTCGTCGTGCTCGGTACAAAGTAGAGTCCTCCGCCAAGTCCAACGCGGTGCGGTACCGGCCTACCTTGAGCCGCGGACGAACTGGGTGGTTGCGGCCACGATGCCCGCGGCGATCGCCGTCTGTCCGGCCGTGCTGGCGGCGATCGACGCCTCGGCGGGATTGGTGATGAACAACGGTTCGACGACCGCACCGGGCATTGTGGTCGGTCGGGCGAGATAGCCGGGAGCGGCGGGACCGAGGATGAGCAGGTGCCCATAGCTGGCGCCCTGCACACCCAGGGCGGGGCCGCCTGCGTTGACGTCGGTGCCAATACCGCGGTCCTCGACACGCCAACCGTCGGCGGCGAGCGCGCCGACGATGTCGCGCTGCAGGAGCTTGGCGAGCGCATGGTTGCGACCCGCGAACGGACGGTCTGGGTCGTAGACGGTCGTCGCCCCGGTCACCGTGGAATCGCTGAATGCATCAAAGTGAACCGAGACCAGGACGGACGCGCCGGCCAGGTCGGCGCAGCGAACGCGGGCCAGCAGCTCGGCATGCGCGCCCCGAATGCTCAGCGCCCGCTGATACAGGTCGGCGCCGGTCAACCGCGTCACGGAGTTGTCGGCGTTACGGGAGAGCACTACTCGGTAGCCGTGCAGGCGCAGCATCCGCGCCGCGGTCAGCGCCACGGCGAGCGTCACGCTCTTCTCGTTCAGCGGCTGCCCGGACGCCGTCGTCCCGAGAGCGCCGGGATCGGGACCGCCGTGTCCAGCGTCGATGAACACGGTGCGGCCCACGTTGCCGCGCAATGGCGCGAGCGCAACGCACGCGCCCGGCGCGAACGCGTCCGGCGCCAACGGGCCCGATCCCTGCGCGGCACCCGACGAGCCAGGTACGGGCCGCGGCGCGGAGCTACGGGTGCCCGGCGCTGCCGTGGCGTGATGCGGCGACGCTGTCGACGGCCCGGTGCCACCTCGGACCGCCGAGCAGGCACCTGGCGTCACCGGATCGGCATGACCTGCTGGGTTGGTCGTGCACGTCGGTGTCGGCCTGCCGGCAGCCGTCGGCGACGGCCCGCCCGAGCCGCTGCTGCACGCCGACGCCACGACTATTACCAGCGACACAACCACCGCAACGGCCCGACCAGACGTCACCTGTATCGCCCTCGCCCACTTCTTTCTCAGCACGGGTACCGCTGCCGACACTATCGTCACAGTCGCCGCGGACGTGCCGCGCTCAGCCGGTCATCGAATGAGGGGACAGACCATCAGGCCGACGATTCCGGCAGGGCGCCGACCGGACGTGCCGCACATGCGCGTTCGCCGGCGAGCCGGCGATGCAGAGCCCAGAGGAGCAGCACGAGCGACACCGCTCCGAGGAGGCGCTGGACAGGGGCCCAGACGGTGAGGGCGCCGGACACACCAAGCAGGGCGACGACGACCTTGTTGCAGATCGGGCAACCGACCGCGAGCAGGGAGAGGATGCTTCCGCCGATGCTGCCATTCGTCTGGCGTTTCGTCGGCGCGGCGGCGCTGCGCACGTAGGTGGCGAAGATCAGACCGCCGAGCACCGCGGTGATCGCCCAGACCGGGTAGTTCCACCACAGGACCGGGGTCATCCGCGTGTAGAACGGCGTCCGGATGATCCCGGTCGGTACGCCGACGAACAGCGCCACGATGGCGGCGGCAAGCACGCTGGCAATCCAGCGGCGTACGGGCCAGTGGCTGATGGTCATCGCGTTCCCGACGATCGCGACTACGCCCCGTAGGACAGGACGGTCATCATGCCGGCCTCCTGGTGGTAAACGTTGTGGCAGTGGGTGAGCCATTGGCCCGGGTTGTCGGCGTTGAGATCGGCGACCACGGTTCGGCTCGGAGGGACGATGACGGTGTCCTTGCGCGGGCCGGCCTGGCTCCCGTTCCGGATCTGGAAAGTGTGCCCGTGCACATGCATCGGGTGAAACATCCTGGTCTTGTTAGTAAACCGCAAGCGGACCCGCTCCCCCTGCCGGACCGGTAGTGGCTGGCGGTGATCGTAGGTGCGGCCGTTGATGGTCCAGCGGTAGCTGGCCATATCGCCACCGAGTTCGAGGTTATGGGTGCGATCGACCGTCCGGGATGGCAGCTGGACGGAATCGGTCGCGTGCAGATCCTCCTGGGTGAGCACGCGTCGGTCGAGTTCGGGCGGGTGCACCGTCGCGGCCGGCGGTGCGCCGGATGCGGTGCGCAGCAGCGCCAGGCCCTGACCCCTCTTGCCCTCGGCCGATGCGACCAGGGGGAAGATGCCGTCGGCGACCGTGACGGTCACGTCGTAGCGCTCGGCCATTCCGATCAGTAGAGCGTCGGCGGTAACCGGCTCGACGGGGTACCCGTCGGTGTGTGTGACCGTGACTTGGTGGCCGCCCAGGGCCACCCGGTAGGCCGTGTCTGCACTGGCGTTGATGAGCCGCAGCCGTATCCGCTGGCCGGGCTTGGCGTTCAGCGTCGTCGGAGCGGTCGGGACCCGGCCGTTCACCAGGTAGTGCGGATATCTCACGTCGCCCGCGTCACCGCCGAGGAGTTGGGACATCGCCATCCCCGGCATCGACCCGCCCGAGTGACCGCCGCCGCTCATGCCTCCCATACCGACGCCCATGCCGTTGGCCTTGAGGTTGGCCAGCACCTGATCGGGTGTGCGCCCGGTGCCGTCCAGCCAGTCGTCAAGCACGACGATGTGCTCGACGTCGTAGTCACCACGGTCGGTGGGATCGTCGAGGATCAGCGGTCCGTACAGGCCGCGATCGAGCTGCGTGCCGACATGCGAGTGGAACCAGTACGTACCCGGGTCGGGTGCGGTGAACTCATAGGTCATCGACCTGCCGGCGGGGATCGCCTTCTGGGTAATGCCTGGGACGCCGTCCATGTCGTTGCGCAACGCGATGCCGTGCCAGTGCACGGTGGTGCTCACGGGCAGCCGGTTGCGGACCACAACGTGGAGCATGTCACCGGCGCGGGCGTGCATTGTCGGCCCCGGAGCGCCGCCGCCATAGGCCCATGTCGCGACCGTGATACCAGCGCCGAGGTCGATCTCGGCCGGTTGGGCAACGAGCTGGTAGCTGACGATGCGAGCGCCACTGCGGCGACGTCGGCGTTCGGCCGCGCCGACCGCGGCGGATCGAGGGCCGATCGCCTGGGACTGTGGGGACTTGGTGTCGCCGCATGCGGTGCCTACGGCGGCGATTGTGCCGAGCGTCGCGCCGCCGAGCAGGAGCTGGCGGCGGGTGACGTCGGGCAAGTTCCGGAACCGATCAATCGTCATGCTCGTGATTGCCCTTCGTGTGTTGTCTCGGCTGTGCGCCCCAGGACTCGGCTCAGCGTGGCGAACTCGCGGGTGTTAGCCTCGGCGTCGCTGCGAGCGAGCCCTCCGACGGTAACCCGACTGCCGTCAGCCGTTGGGGTGATGCGCACCCACAGTCGGCGTCGCCGGACCCGCAGGGACAGCAACAAGCCGGCGACGATCAGGACAGCCGCGAGCAGCACCCAATCCTGGGCCGGGTCGTGGGAGACCTGCAGGTTGGCCCACTGGGTGTAGCCGTCGAAGGTGATGCGGGTCCCGTCCGACAACCGGATGGCCCCACCGGGAAACAGTGTGCGCACCGCGACACGCCGAAGCGCACCGTCGAGGAGTTGCGTGCGGTCGATTGCGTATACCGATTGGGGACGTCCGGTGTCCAGGCCGAGATTGCCTTCGTCGACGAATACGGCGACGGCCGGTCGGGTCGGCACGGGGGAACCGGAGACGAGCAGACCCGAGGGATCGAGCGCGGCCGTGGGGGCGAAGACGCCCTCGATCGCCAACTGCAGCGGGCGGGCGTCCGGGAGCTTGAGTACGCCGGACGACGTGAGGTTGCCGTCCTGGGGCAGGAACGGGGCTGTCACGTGATCGAAAACATCCCCACTGGGGTCACGGACGGTGAATTGCGGTGCGAAGCCGTGTCCGAGCAGGTACAGCCGATCACCGCCTCGCCGCAACGGATGGTTGACCTCGAGCCGGTAGGCCCGGCTGGACGTGTCGGACGGGCTCATCGTGTAGGTGATCTCGGCGCGGAACGTAGCCGCGATGCCCACCGGTGTGTACCTGGCGGAGAACCTCCTCAAGTGGGCACAGAGCGGCGTCAGCCGATTCTGGTCGACGAGCGGTCCGGCGGTGAAGCTGTCAAACTGCGAGACGGTATTACAGAAGCCATCTCCTTGGTTGACGACGACCGTTCCCGAATAGCCATACATTTTGCCGATGGCGATTGCGCCGAGAAGCAAGAGCAGCGCGAAGTGGAAGACGAGATTTCCGGTTTCCCGCAGGTAGCCTCTCTCTGCCCCGAGCGCAATGGCATCGGCCGGTTCTTCGTCGCGGCGGATGCGCCAACGTTTGCGGCGCAGCAGCGCCTCGACTGTCGTCGCGATGTCGTCTGGCTGGCGAGTGGATTGGAACGATGCATAGTGCGGCAGCCCGTCCAGCCGGCGCGGAGCGGGAGGTGGCGGGCGGAGGAGCGCCCGGGCGTGCAGGCGCAGCCGCGAGGCGAGACAGCCGACCAGCGACACGGCTAGCAGCAGGTAGATCGACGCGAACCACGGTGCAGTGAATACGTCGAACAGCCCGAATCTGTCATACAGCGGGCCGAGTGCGGGATGCGCCCTGAGGTAGCCGGTGACCTTGACCGGGTTGAGGGGTCGCTGCGGGAGGAGCGTGCCGGGTATCGCCGCGAGGGCGAGGAACAGCAACAGGACCAGCGCGGTGCGCATGCTCGTCAGGCGCCGCCACGCGCGAAGCGCGAGCGCGGTGAGGCGACCCAGCCCGCCGGCGTCGACCGGCGGCGCGACGTCGTCGGGTGCTGTCGACAGGCGGGGGGCCTCGGCCGTGCTCTCGGCTTCGCGGTGGGTCGCTGTGTCCACGTCAGATCGCCGTGGTGAAGCCGGAGGTCCAGACCCGAAGCTGGATGGTGACCTCGTTCCACCAGCCGCCGACCAGTAGCACGCCGATCGCGATCAACATCACGCCACCCACGCGCATCACCGCGCGGGAGTGCCGGCGCAGCGCCGTGAAGGCGCCGAGACCCCGGCGGAAGCCGAGTGCGGCCAGCAGAAACGGGATGCCCAGGCCGAGGCAGTAGGACGCGGAGAGCAGCGCGCCCCTCCCGGCGCTCGCCGCGCTGAACGCCAGCGTCTGTACGGCGCCCAGGGTGGGGCCCACGCACGGCGTCCAGCCCACGCCGAAGAGCACCCCCAGCATCGGTGCTCCGGCCAGACCGGCCGACGGCAGCCGGTGAATCCGGACCTCCCGACGTAACAGGGGGACCACGCCGACGAACGCGAGCCCGAGAACGATGGTGACCAGCCCCAGCACGCGCTGCACCGGGCTCTGGTAACGGACGAGGGTCGCGCCAAGATTGCCGAACGCCGTGCCGTAGCTGACGAACACGGCCGTGAAACCGAGCACGAAGAGCAGGGCGCCGGCAAGGACGCGGCTGCGCACGAGTAGCCCGGCCCGGCCGCCGCCGTTCGGGGAACCGGCGGCGGTGTCGGCGCCGGACAGACCGGCGACGTAGGAGAGGTAACCCGGTACGAGTGGCAGCACGCACGGGGATGCGAAGCTGACCAGCCCGGCGATGGCCGAGACGCCGACGGCGAGCCACAACGGCCCGCTGGTAGCCGTGTCTGCGAACCGGCTGCCGACACCGGCCGCCGAGATCAACGCGGACGTCATCCCTTCTCCCGGGCGATGCTGCGTACGACCGGTAGCAGGTCTTGACGCAGCAAGGCGTGCAGGAACTCGGCGGCCACCCGGCCCTTTCGGTCGATCACGACGGTGGAAGGGATGGCGTTCGGCGGGTAGTTCTTCAGCTGCAGCGCGACCCGACCGTCTGGGTCGAAGATGCTGGGATAGCTCACGCCCTTGGTGCGTTCGAAGGCTTCGGCCAGCTGCCGCTCGTCTTTGATGTTGACCCCGACGAAGCGGACCCCACTAGCTCTCGTGGCGTTGTAGACCGCCATCAGCTCCGGCGCCTCGGCGCGGCACGGGGCGCACCAAGAGCCCCAGAAATTCAGCACCACCACGTCCCCGGCGAGGGAGGACAGCTGAAATCGCCGGCCGTCCAGCAAGGTGCCGGATACATTGGGCGCCGGCCCCCGGTTCCGCTCGGGTATGACCGCGGATGCGCCTGAACCGGTCCCCGCGACGTATCGATTCTGGCCGGCGGCCTGCTGATCGACGGCGTTGCGGCCGGTCGAGCATCCAGCCGCGACCGCGAGCAGGACGACGGCGACCAGGGTGCGGCGAAGCGCGCCGCCTCAGACATGCGCCTGGCGACGCCGGTCGCACTCACGCGGCACCGGATCCTGCTCCGGTCACGGCGCTCTTCTCCGGCGGAGCCTCGGCCGCCGCTGCGCGCCGACCTCGGTGAGTGAGGAAGTAGGTGAGCGCGAGGAGGAAGACGATCAGGGCGGTCCAGTCGTTCAGCCGTAGGCCGAGCAGATGGTTGGCGTGGTCGACTCTGAGATATTCGATCCAGGCCCGGCCGGCGGTATAGGTCATCACGTACAGTGCAAATGCGCGACCGCGGTCAAGCCCGAACCGGCGATCCGCGACTATGACGATCACGGCCGTGCCCAGGTCCCACAACAGCTCGTAAAGAAACGTCGGCTGGAAATGACCGATGACGGCGGTCGCGGTGTGCGTCGACGGGTTGATGTCGTGAATCGTCAGACCCCACGGCAGCGTGGTGGCGTTGCCGTAGAGCTCGTTGTTGAACCAGTTGCCGATCCGGCCCACCGCCTGCGCTATAGCGATGCCGGGGGCGACGGCGTCGGCGAACGACGCCAGGCCGATGCCGCGGCGGCGCAGGCCGATCCATGCCCCGACTGCTCCGAGCGCAACCGCACCCCAGATGCCCAGCCCGCCGTCCCATATCTTGAGCGCGTCGATCGGGTCCCGGCCGGCGCCGAAGTACAGTTCCGGGTCGGTGAGAACGTGATACAGCCTCGCACCCACCAGCCCGAACGGGATCGCCCACACCGCGACATCACTGACCGTTCCCCGCTCGCCACCGCGGGCCGCCCACCGCCGCTCGCCGATCACGACGGCCAGGATCGCGCCGGCAACGATGCACAGTGCATAGGCCCGCACCGGGATGGGGCCGAGCTGCCAGACAGTGCGGGTGGGGCTGGGAAGGTACGCGAGGTTCATGCGCTCCTCCCCCAGACTCCGTGTCGGCACCCACGCTACTACTAGCACGATTAGTAGAACTCTCCGGCCTGGCGCGTGGTTCTGCCACCGCGTTGGCCGCACCGCCGGATGCGCCGTTCCATGCTACTAGGCGCGATAGTAGGATATCCGTCGTGTGGAAGCTGGCGGTCGCCGTTGCCGCTGCGCTCGTTGGGGCGGCAGGCTGCAGCACGACCGGTGCGCCTAGCCACCAGCGGCTACCGACCGGAGTGCAAGCACCGATCGGTGCGGGGCGCCCGGTGCGACTCCACACCAGCCCGTGTCCCACCAGCTCGATGAGGCGCCCGGCGGGCACAGATGCCCCGCCAGCGATAACACTGCCCTGCTTCGGATCGCCGGGAAGCATCGCGCTGGTGGGCCTGCGCAACACCATGGTGAACGTGTGGGCGTCCTGGTGTGGGCCGTGTCGTGAGGAAATGCCGATGCTGCAGGCCGCTCACCGCCGGTGGGGCGCATCGATCCGGATGCTGGGGATCAACAGTCGCGACGATCCCTCCGCCGCAGCCGATTTCCTTGTCGCCACCGGCGTGACCTATGCGCAGGCACTCGACCCGGCCGGCCAAGTGCCTGGCCGACTCGGCAGCCCCGGTCTACCGGTGACCATCGCCATCGACTCCTCCGGCGCCGTCGTCTACCAGCATGCCGGCCAGCTGGCACTCACGGACCTGACCACGATCAAGCAACGACTCAGTAGATAGCTCGCTGATGCGGCACCACCTGCAGGTGCGTCGCCGCCGATGTGGGCTACCTCGGAAGCGGACAGAGCCCCCAGTGTCGAAGCGCCATGACCAGCACTGGCGCCACGACGGACAGCATCGGACCGCTCGCGAACAATGCCGCCAGCACGACCAGCCTCGAGGACGTCACGGCCGCCGGTCCTCGATCTGTAAGCAGCCGCTCCACCCGCTGGATGGTGTGGACGCCCGACGCCGCCAACGCCTCTCGTGGAGCAGGTCTGTCGGCCAGAACGACTAGTGCCTCAGCGACGTGCCGGCGGCTGTGCCGGCGGGCGGCCGCGTCGTCCGCGCACATCTCCACCAGCCGCGCCGTGTGCGCGGATGCCAGAGTGAACAGGCGCACCATCGGAAACGCACGGAGCAGTGCGTGAGCGGCACCGAGGACCAAGTGATGTCGGCCGCGCAGATGAGCTCGCTCGTGGGCGAGCACCGCACTCAACTGATCGGGGCTCAACCGATCGAGCGCTCCGGTCGTCGCGACGACGCGGCCAGCCCATCCGGGCAGGCAGTACACGATCGGTTCAGCGCACTCGACTACTACGGCGTCGAGTTCGCCGCGACGTCGCCCGACCATCGTCACCGCCGCCAGGTGTCGCGAGCGGCAACGGCGCTGCGCCCACAGACCGTGGAGCAGACACGAGCCGACGCGTGCACCTGTCAGGATCGCCACGGCACCGCCGAGCAGGCGGAGCCAGCGGCTGCCATGCGGAGCGACGGCCTGCCGGACGATCACTAGGCACGTGTGCAACAGTCCGCCGAGACCATCGACTGGCACCAGCGACGGCAAGGCTATGACAGCGCCAGCCAGAATCCACGAACCGATCACCGACCAGCATGCAACCTGCCAGGCCACGATGCCCAGGCGCGGCGCGCGGCCGCCGGCGGTCGACCGAACAAGCAGCCGGGGGCCGACGGCTAGCGCGAACCCGCTGTAGACAAGTAGACCGACGGCGGCCGTCACCTGCCCTGACCCCGCCCCAGCTTGCGCAGGGCACGACGCAGTGCCGCCGACTCGCCCGGCGTCATGTGCTCCATGAAGTGCACCAGGGTTGCGGTGTGATTGGTGCTCGAGGTCAGGGCCTCACGCATCAATCCCGCGCTGTACTCCTCACGACTCGCGACCGGCTCGTATCGGTACGCCCGGCCATCGCGCTCACGCCGCAACCAGCCCTTCCGGTGCAGGTTGTCCATCACCGTCATCACGGTCGTATAGGCGATCTGTCGCTCCCGCTGGAGGTCATCGAGGACCTCTCGGACGGTAACCAATCGATGCCATGCCCACAGTCGGTCCATAATCTCTGATTCGAGATCACCGAAGCCGCGCATCAGGGCACCCTCCATGCGGATGTTGATTCAGGCGCACGCTAGTCGATACCACAAACCCTCCGCCTACCAAGACCGGCCCCTCCGGTCAGGCGGGGAAGAGAGAGGCCGGCCTCGACAACGCGACGACGCAGGACGCGCAGGCGTCGCCAATCGCGCATCAACAATACTAGTCCGGATAGTAGGAACGAACCGTCGCGCAGGCCGGCCATGCGGCGGCGATCGGGCACAGGCGGTGCCGCGGTCACGGCGGCACAGAGCTGACGTCGCCGGCGGTCCGGCTGAACACCACCCAGGTGAACGGCTGGATCGCGCCACCGGGAGTGGTGTGCCGTTCCGCCGCCGAAGCGATGGGGTGCCAGCGCGAGCCGAGCGTGGCGGCGAGCCGGTCGGGGCCGTACCGCGCGACGGGCAGGCCGGAGCAGCGGGTTGGGCCCTCGGGGGCGAAGGTACCGAAGATGGCGATGCTGCGCGGGTGGGTCGCCTGCTCGAGCGTCGTCAGATAGGCCGCCCGTCCGGCCGGACTTGTCAGGAAATGGAAGACGGCCCGGTCATGCCAGACGTCGTAGCGACGAGTAGGCCGCCAGGCCAGCACGTCTTGAACTAACCACTGCACCCGTGCTGCCCTCGCCCCCAGTCGTTGGCGGGCCTGCTCGATCCCCACCGCGGAGATATCCAGAACGGTGACATCCTCGAAGTCGCGGTCGAGCAGGGCATCGACCAGGTGGCCGGCGCCGCCGCCGACGTCGATCACGGCGCCCGTTGAATCGATCGCCGCCGCGGCGATCATCCGTAGGGAGGGCGCCGGGTAGGGCTGGTACCAGCTCAGGTTGGCCTCGCCGCGGCCATAGGTGTCGTCCCAGCGGCTTCCGGCGCCAGCAGAGTCTGCCGTCTCGCCGTGCACCGCGTCGTCTCCCTCGCGGCGTCGCTTAGCGGACATAAACGCTGACCGGATCGTTGCTCGCCTCGGTCGCGGGTGCGCCGGTCCAGTCGTGCCAGCGTTCGGCCAGCCGCAACGCCGCCGCCGCGGCCATCGCGTCGAGCTGTTCGCAGGTGGCGTAGTGCAGCGTGACGTCGTACTCCGCGCTGCCGGCCGCGTCGGAGAGCAGATGCGAGATGTGGACGAGCTGGCCCGCCGCGTCGTGCCGGCTGCGCACAACATGCCGGGTTCCGTTCCCGGCGCGGCGAATCTCGGTGCGGCGGCCGGCCGCGTCAAAGCGGGCTGGGTCGGGCCGGAATGCCTCGATGAACAGCCGACCGTTCGGACGCAGATGACGGGCCGCGCACGCCACACACTGCCGCTGCGCGCGCCGGTCGGTCAGCATGAACAGGGTGCTCACCGCGCAGACCGCCACGGCGTAATCGCGGCGGGGCAGCTCGAAGTCGGCGAGGTCGGCTCGGAACACCCCGACGCGCTCCCCGCCGGGCTGCATGCGCAGCTTCGCGATCATGGCCCCGCTCGCCTCGATCCCGTCCACCTCGACACCACGCGCAACCAGCGGAATCGCCAGCCGGCCGGTCCCCAACCCAAGCTCCAGCACCCGTCCCCCGGCCGTGGCTCGGACCAGAGCCTCGACGGCCGCGTCAGGAGCGAACCGGGCACCATAGATCCGGTCGTAGACGGCCGCGTGACGGTCGCCATATCCGCTCGGCTCCTGCCTTGACACGCATCCAGTCTGCCTCGGCCACGCCCGCAAGTCCGACGCCGAGTGACCGCACCTGCCACCGACGTCAGTCGTGCACGGGCGCGCCGCTGACCTGATGGTCGGCATGGAACAGCGCCTCGGTCAGCAGAGCCCTGACATGCCCGCCGCGTAGCCGGTACACCACGCGTTGCCCGTGTCGCTGCCCCTCAACAAGGCCTGCGAAGCGGAGCTTGGACAGGTGCTGACTTGCGACGGTTGGGCGGCAGCCGGCGACGGCGGCCAGACTCGCCACGTCCAGGTCCGTATCCCGCAACGCCCACAGCATCCGCACCCGTGTCGGGTCGGCCAGTAACGCGAACGATCTCACCCCCACCGCGACCTGCTCGCCGGTGAGCACGTCCGGATGCCCGGCCCGCGCCGGGCGGGGCGCATGGGAACGCGAAGCAGGCATACCCGGGATCCTATCCGCGCACTTCACCATATTCGTATCAGCGAAGGTCTTGATAACCTGCCTACGGGCACCACGCCGCCGACTGAAGATTTGGATCCGCCATGAACCACACCATCCAGCATCATGAGCATGGCCACCGGAATGCCCGCAAGCCCGAGCACCCGCAGGACCCCCGGCATGATCGCGGGCACGGGCATGATCACGGGTCGTCGCTGTGGTCCGCGCTCCGTCATGGCATGTCGGACGTTCTCGGCGGGCACTCCCACGATGCGGCGGACCAGGTCGACGGGGCACTGGAGGCCGACGCCGCGGGGCGCCGGGCCCTGCTGATCAGCCTGGCCGGCCTGGGTGCTACCGCCGCCGTCCAGGCCGTCGTCGTCGTGCTGTCCGGCTCGGTCGCACTCCTGGGTGACACCTTGCACAACGTCGCCGATGCGTTGACCGCCGTTCCGCTGCTGATCGCGTTCCGCCTCGCCCGGCGACCCGCGACCAAGCGATACACCTACGGCTACGGTCGGGCTGAGGACCTCGGCGGTCTGTTCGTCGTCGCCATGATCACCCTGTCCTCCGCGCTGGCCTGCTACGTGGCGGTCGATCGGCTCATCCACCCCCGTGCCGTCAACCACCTGTGGGCAGTTGCCGCGGCCGCGATCGTCGGGTTCGCCGGCAACGAGATCGTCGCCCAGTACCGCATCCGTGTCGGACGACAGATCGGCAGCGCCGCACTCGTCGCCGACGGACTACATGCCCGCACCGACGGCTTCACCAGCCTTGCCGTGCTGCTCGGGGCGATAGGCGTCGCGCTGGGCTGGCGGCAGGCCGATCCGATCATCGGCCTGCTGATTACCGTCGCCATTCTCGGCGTGCTGCGCTCCGCGATCCGCCAGGTCGGCGCCCGACTCATGGACGCCGTCGACCCCGCCCTCGTCGACCAGGCCACCGCCGCCGTCAGCGCCGTCGAGGGCGTGCTCGGCGTCCGCGAGCTACGCATCCGCTGGATCGGACATACGCTGCGCGCCGAGGCTGACATCATCGTCGCCGCCGATACCACCGTGAGTGCCGCCCACGACGTCGCCCACCACGCCGAAGCACACCTGCTCTCAGACGTCCGACGCCTCACCGCCGCCACCATCCACACCAGCCCGGCCGGCGCGCACTGACCCCACGGGCGACCGGGCCCACGCACTAGGCCGATCCCTCGCTCAGGGCCTCGGCGATCGGTCGGCGCGCCCAGAGGCGGGCGGGCAGCGCGGTGAGGAAGGCGGTGAGCAGCGCGGTCGTGGGGACGATCGCGGGCACGAAGGTTGCCAGGAAGGCGATGCCGACGGTGGTGGGGCTGTGGGGCTCGAACCCACGACCGACGGATTATGAGCACACGGAGGGTTAGCGCTGTGCGGCCACGCGGGCCAGGCGCAGCTACGGAGAGCGAAACACGCCGAGTCCCCTGCTGTTCGCACGGTTCCGGGGCGGGCCCGGCCTCCGGCTCACCACAAACCTGACCGGGCCCGCCCGGTGCGGCGCTGGCAGGGTCTGTGCGGCCCGAAAGGATAAGGGCCGCTCTCCTGCCATCGCTCCCCTGCCGTTGAGTCCAACCAAGGCCCGGCGGGGTGACGTTGACGCCACAACTGTGGGGTTGTCGCCCTACTGCGCTCGCGCCCGGTACCGGTTCAGGACGAACGTTTCGGCGAGCGTCCAGCCGGCGAACACGGCCGCGGCGGGGCGGATGATCGCGCCGACAGTCGTCGGGCCGGTCGCCTGCTGCGGGTTCGTGACCAGCCTGGCCGTCGCCGTGGTGATCACGGCGGCCACGTCGTCGAACGCCGCCCCGGTCACGGGGTCGAACCCTTTGCCACGGGTGTACGCCCGCGCCATCGCCGTCACGATCGCGGCGTGCTGCCCGGCGAGGTCGGCGAGTGTCGCGTCCTCGGGCTGGCCGAGGAACGCCGCGACGTCGTAGCCGGTGACGGCCGCCACGATCAGGTCGCGGTGATGCCGGTCAGGACCACCACAGCTTCGGCGTTCATCGGGGCGGCGTCATACCTCGCGACGACCCTGAGTGCGAGCTGGTCGTAGTCGCCGAACGTCTGGTCCAGGACGACGACGGAAGGGGCGAGGTCCCTGGCGACGGCGATCTGGGAGAAGTCCGCGAGCACGGCCTTTGTGGCCCTGGTGGTGGTGCCGGTGATCGGGATGCGGGGTGTGACGGTGACCGGGGCGCCCCACAGCCGGAACACGCCGTCGGCGGTCGGATCCGGCTGCAGCAGGTACTCACCCGTGGTGGTCTTGAGCTTCCGCAGGCCGGTGAATGTGCCGGGGGTGAGGAACCACCGAAGCGACGCCATGTTCACGTTCGCCGAGAGGGCGGCGCCCCACGCGTCGAGGAGGTTGTCTAGTGACAGGACCCCGGCCACGGCGATCGTCTGCACCCCGTTGTAGTTCAGCAGGCCTTTGGGGGTGGTGATGCCGTCGCCGTTGCCGGCGATCAGGGCGTCGTCGATCGTCGCCGCCACGTCCCGCACCAGCCTCGTCTGAAGCGCCGTAGTCAAGTTCACGACGGACTGCCTCGCCAGCTCATTACTGAACCGGGTCAAGGTCTTCACGGACTTCATGGTGGACGGCAGGAGCACGATCTCGTCGAACGCGACGTCGGCGTCGGGAATCAGCTCACCCTCGCCGATCCACGGCCGGGCGGTCGGCCCGCCGAGCTTCGGGATACGGACCTGGCTGCCGTTCGTGTCGAAGATGCGGGGCCCGGCGGCCAGAAAGACGGACTGCGCTTCGAGGGGCTGCACGAGCAGGTGTTGTACCTGTTCGGCGGTGAGCTGCGGTGCAGTGAAAGTGGATTCGGCCACGGAAGGGCTCCTGACGTGAAAGGTCCGGAAAGTTTCCGGAGGTTTACGGATTCACGTCGAGCGCCAGGCTCGCACGGGCAGACGGGTACCAGACCCGTGCTTCAGCATACCCCTTGTCGGCGTCAAACGTGCAGGTCGCGAAGGGTGCGGCCCGCAGGCGCGGGGAAAGGAACCGATCCGGGGTGCCAGAGTCTCAGGCGAGACTCTGCCGGGTGCGGGTGCGGCCCGCAGGCGCGGGGAAAGGAACCGATCCGGCGCACGAGAACTCGTGCAGCGTCCGGTGCAAAGTCGGCGCCCGGAAAGCCTGCGACAAATGTCGCACCCTTACCCCCGGAACGGTCGGCTGCGCCACAGCACGTCCGGATGCGCCGGTCGTCGTCGCAGCCTTGTCCCGCGCTCGCGGTGCGCGCTTGTGCTTAGCTGGCGGCTCCTCTAACACTTGGGGCCGATCGGCCCCAAGTGTTAGGTTTGGCTTACCGGGGGCGGTGCCGCCGTGCTCTCTCTGCCGCCACAACGGTCGGCTCATCATCCGATGATGTTGCCGATGTGCCGGTCGAACGCGCACATCACCCGGCGCGGGAGCGGAGCAGTCCGGCGAGGTCGAGGGGCTCCGGTGACGTGCGGGCACCCTGCCCGGCGTTCCCGGACGGCCGCCGCGACGCCAGGTGCGGCTTCCGGTCCAGCAGCGCCTTCGCGGCGTCGGTGATCTTGCCGGGGTCGGGCCAGCCGTTCTCGTCGGCCATCGTGGCCGGGTCGTAGGTGAGGTCCGTCGGGTCGGCAAGCACACCGTCAGTGGCTTGTGCGACGGCCATGGCGGCGAGCCGTGTCGTGGCTTCGTCCACCCGCTGCGCCTGCACCCTGTACCCCGCCGATTCGCGGCGCAGGTCTTCAACGTAGGACCGCGGGAACGTGTCGGGTTCGCCTGTGGTGCCGGTTCCCGTCGTGTCCTGCGCGGACTGCGGGTCGTTTCCGCCTTCGGGGGTGTCCGGGGTAGGGGTCGGGTCTGTTTGTGGCTCTGTGTGGCTCTCAGCCGCTCCGGTTTCGGCCATGACACCATTTGGTGTCGTCGGGTCGGTAGGAACAATTGTTCCTATTGGCTTTGTCATGCGGGGGTCCCTTCATTCACGGCGCCCATCTTCCGGGCGGCCTGGGTGGGTGTGACGATGCCGGCGTCGACCAACTTGCTCGCCGCGTCGGCCTCCTGCGCGGCACTAGCCGTGGTCGGGTCGGCCCAGACGACACCGGCCCGCACCGATCGGGGATCGACGCCGTCGGCGACGGCGACCATCAACGCGGCGACTTGCGCCCACGCCCGCCCGAAACGTCTCTGACGGTCCTCAGCCCTGGTTGCCAGGCTGGCTTCGGAGGCGCGCAGGGCGTCGGCGGACGTCACCCGCTCGGAGATACCCAAGTAATGCGCGGGCATCCCGGAGACGGCGGCGACCTGGGCCATGAGCACGCCAACGGCATCCCTGTAGCCGGTCAAGTTCGCGGACGGGAGTTGCCCGAACTTGGTTTCAGGGGCTTCGCTGACCATCATCCGGTCGGAGTCGGGGAACGGGTTCGCCGTGGCCGTCTGCCCGGTGTCGTTGCCGGCCGCGTCCAGCAGCGGTGTTTCCTCCAGTTCGATGCCGGTGGCCCACCGTCGCGGCCGCCCCGCGTACTCACTGGACACCATCATGTCGATGAGCAACTTCCCGATGGCGTCGCACAGCGGAATCACGTCGGACATTTCGCTGGTGCCCTGCCAGTCCAGGATCGTTTCAGCGTTCAGCAGCGGCACCACGGGTACCACGCCGAGAGGGTTGCGGACTTCCTCGATCAGCTCCCACGACACGGCGGGCATGCCGTACGCCGGCGCCTGATAGTGGGTGATGGTGTCCGGCTCGTAGAGGACGGCCTTTACGTCGATCGGTGTCCCGAGTACCGGGTCGATATCGGCCCAGCGTTTCAACGCGGCCACGGTGTCCCTCGTGCCGGGGTCGCGGAGCAGGGTGACCTGCCTCGCCGATTCGACCGACACGAGCGGGGCGCCATCCTGCCCGGCCCACACGATCGCATACGAGGCACCGAAGGCCAGAGCTTCCCGGAATGCGACGGTGGACAAGTCTTCCAAGTCATTGTCCAGCCACCACTGCCACAGCCTGCTGTCGGGTTGCCCGTCCAGGGTCAGGCCGGTGATCCGCAACCGTTCCGCGAGGGAGACGACGGCGAGTCGGCACACGTTGCTGTTCAGCCGGTCGAGGCGGTTACCGACGGCGAGCCGGGATTCCGGGGACAGGAACGCCAACGGCTGCTCACCCTTGTAATACGTGTCGAGGGTGGCCAGTCGCAACTGCGCCGCGTCGAGACGCATCTGCAAACCGGTCAGAATGTCGATAGGCATGATTATGCGAAGCTCCTAGCTCTGCGTTTTTTCTGTTTCCTGGCGCGCCAGGTGGCACGCGATAATGCCATGACGGCGGCGACGGCGAGGTCGATCCGCAGTCCGTGGCGGCCGTCCTTACGGATACGAACACCACGGGCATCATCAGAGACGACGGCGTTACCGACGTGCCGGGCCAGGTCCGGGTTACCGGAATGCGTGAGCAGGCCGTTCACGGCGGCCTTGTAGAAGTCGCTGGTGGCCGGGGTCATGCGTTGCGCCGACTGCGGGAACTCCACAACCGGCACACCGTCGGCCTCGAGTGCTTGCAGGCTGCGAGTCCACCGGTACGGATCTGCCACGACTTCGAGGACATTCCATTTCAGGCAGGCGTCTTTGATTGCCTTCTCCACGTCGGCGACGGGCACCCGGTAGTCAGTGCCGGTGGGTTCCCACAGCCCGGCGACGTCGAAATGCGGCGCCGCCGAGACGGTGGCGACCACGAGCGCGGTCGCGTCGCCGTTGAAAGATCCGTCGAGCGCGAGCACCACGTCGTCGCCGTCGGGAATGTCCACGGCCGTGGACAGTTTGTCCCACACGCCGGACGGCAGGAACCGGCCCTCATTGTCACTGACGAACTGGCACAACCGGGCCCGCCGGTAGGTGGCCTCCCGCGTCTTCGGGGGCAGCAGCGCGGTCAGGGCGTCCCGGTGTAGGAAGTCGTCCAAGGCGGGGTTGGCCAGCTCCCAGCAGTGCACACAATCAACCGGGTGGTCGGTGAACCCGGCCGCGGAGAACTCCCGGAAGATCAGCGACCGGTCCTGCGGGTGCGCCTTCGCGTACTCCCGCATCTCCAACAGGACCGAGTCGGCGGGGTCCGGGCCGGGGGTGCCGATACCGAGCAAAGTCGAGGCGTTCCGCTTCCCCGCCGCGAGGGCCATGACCTCATAGACACGCCGGTCGACCACACCGATCTCGTCCACAATCGCCAACGACGGATCCAGGCCTTCCAGGCTGCGGGGTTCGGCGGTGTGAACCTCCATCCGCGAGCCGCTGGCCGGGACCCGGATCTGCCGCTGATACAGGTGACACCGCCGCTGGAGCTCCGGCTCCAGCTCGACCATCCGCTGCGCCGTCCGCAAACAGATGTTCGCCTGCCGCTCATCGGTCGCCACAAGGTCAACCTCGGCGCCCTCCGGGCCGCAGAACAGCTCGAACAGCCCGAGCGCGGCGACGATCGTGGTCTTACCCTGCCCTCTCGGCATCATCCACCCCGCCAGCCGCGGCCGCGGTGTCCCGTCCAGCACCGACGCCACCAGATCCACCTGCCACGGCCGCAGTCTCAGACGGCCCCGCGCCCCGGTCCCTTTCGGGACCGTCACATAGGTCGCGCAGAACGAGGCGAACCGCTCAGCGACGCTCTCAGCGGCTTGTAGAGGCAGCGGCGACAGGTCCGGCGGCGCCTTCGGCCCCGGCTTCACGACGAACCGCCGGTGTCGGACACAAACTCGCCCCAACCTCGTCGGATTCGCGGCGTGGCGGCTTGACTGCCTCCCCCTGGTCGTGCTGGTCCTCTGCGGGTGTTGCATGGTCCGCAGACGACATCGACGTCGCTCAGCCGGATCACCTGCCCGCGTTCGCGCCGGGCCCATGCTTCGGGTGAGTGGTCGGCGGTCAAGCTGTCGGTGCGTCCGCAGTCGGCGCAGAACGGCTGGGCTCGGCGGGCACGGAGGGAGAGTTGGTGCCAGCGGTGGTCGTAGCCGCGTTGCTGCGCTGAGCGCATGCGGGAGTGTCGTTCGGTGAGCGCCTGCGCGTCATGCCGCTGACAGCGCGATGTCGGTGTCAACTCGCCGCAGACGGTGCACGGTCGCAGCATCAGAGGCTCTCGGCTTCGGCGGCGGCGACGGTGGAACGCCAGTCGGCGCATAGGGCGGTGAGGTCGACGTCGGCGGCCCAGGCGACGGCGACGAGCATGCACGCGATGACGTTGACGACGGCGGGTAGGTCGCAGCCGGCGATGATCGCGGCCTTGGCATCGAGGTCTTGTTGCAGTACGGCCTCGAGGAATGCGACGCCGTCGCGGGCGACGTCGATCTGCGCGGGTGACGGTCGGGGTGCGGTGGTCATCGGGTTGTGTCCTTCCGGTGTAGGTGACGGTCCACGTCGGCGTCACGGGTGGCACGGTCCGCCCGGCAGCACCGCCAGCCGCAACTGCAGGACGCGACCCAGCCGTGCTCGGTGGCGTGCCGGCGGACGTGGCAGGCGATGGCGGCGCGGATCTCAGTCATCGCTCACGACTCGCAGACGTTTCCGAGCCTCGGTGTGCTCGGCGTCCACGAGCGCGGCCAGCGCCGACGGTGACACTGAGATGCCGAGCTCGTCGAAGGCGGCCACGGCGGCCGCGAGCTTGTCTTGGCCCACATATGAGCCGTGGCCCGGTGTCCTAAATGTCGGTTGGCCCACAGAGCTAAGGCGTTGGCCCACAGACCCGTTTACGGGTACAGGTATGCGGCAACCGGATGCGAGGCGGTAGAGGGTGGCTCTGCGGGTGCGGGCGTCCGGTCCGGCCGGTTGGCCTCTGGTGTCGGTGCGGAGGTAGTCGGCGCGTTCGAGGCGTTCGAGGGCGCGCCGAGCCTGCGATTCGGTGATGCCGACGGCGGCGGCGATGGTGCGGCGGGGCAGGGCTGGCCGGTTGGTGCCGTTGGCTCCGGCGATCGTGAGCGCCGTCGCGAGGGCAGCCTTGTCGATCGGGTTCTCGGGCCAGGTGTTCGCGGTGTCGAGGTTGTCGCGGATGGTTCGGATTTCGGTGCGGGCGTCGTCGGCGGTCATCGGCGCCGGTGCTTCGGTGAGGTAGTGCTCGGCTCGTGTCCATGCCTTGTGCAGCGTTTTCACGGTGCGGGTGGCGCCGACGTCGCGGCGACCCCGCTCAAGGCGGGCCTGCCGGCCGAGGGTGGATCGGGTCGCGGTCATTTCGGCGCACCATTCCGGGTAGGTCCAGCCGCGTTGCAGGGCGCTGGTCGCGGTGCGGCATAGTGCGGACCAGACAGCTTTGCCGCCGTAAGCGCGCAGCTCGGCGCGGGGTACGCCGTCACGGATGAGGTCGATCACCGGGCCGGGCAGGGCCTTGTGTTCGCGGCCGGTCACCGCACACCGCGCCACATGCGGGTAAGCGAACCAGCGCGTTCCGGGCGCCGAGAACAAGTGACCCCGGCCGGTTCGATAATCTGAGCATGGTTAGCCTCGCGAAACAATGCGCCCCATGATGCAGGCGAATCGGGTTCCGCGAGTGCGTATCGGTCCCGCAAGTCCTGCGGTTGGAATACGCGGCCCGTTTTCGCTTCGAGTTTCAATGCGCGCATCGCGCCGTCGTGCCACCACGGGTCAGCATTCCGCCGGGCTGTCTCGACACCATCACGAGACGGCAGAAACTCACGCCGGCGTGAGGTTTCGACCTCCGCGGGGTGCGATTTAACTTCGGGCCCAGCGGGGCCGGAAGTTAGATCCGCTCGTTCTCCCTGCCGCGACGGGGGCGGGGTTTGAACTTCTAGCCCTGCGGGGCTAGAAGTTAGATCCGCTCGTTCTCCCTGCCGCTCGGCCGCCGGTGTGAAGGTCGTCTCAACGTTGCCGAACGCGCCACGCTGCACTACGACGTCGAACAAGGCGCCGCTGTCGGCGGGGTCAGGTACAGTAGAGATTGACTCATCGCCGGGTCCGGGAGCCGCCTTCGGGCGGCTTTCGTCACTCATGAGGACGACCGGGCGCGGCGGGCGGCGACGGACTGCAACGCAAGCCGTGTGTAGTAGGCCTTCCGGGCGTGCTCGGCGCGACGTGCCCGATCAGCAGGATCAAGCAGGCCGTCGGGGTCGACCTGCCGGTCGAATCGGTCCAGCATCGCCTTGCGGGCGGGTGCGGTGTTGGTCTTACCGGCGGCGTGCATCGTGTGCGCGGCCAGGCGGGCGCGTAAGGCGCGCTGCTGCGGTGTAAGAGATATGGACCGTGCCACGGGGACACCTCTTAGAGGAGTCCCGGTGTCGATCTCCGGGGGTGCGGGTAATCCCGACCGACCGATTAGCTTGTGCCGCTATATTAGCACAACGCGTAACCCGTCCGGCGGGTCCGCCTTGCCGGTGATCATGTCGACTGTGAACGGCCATTCTCCGGGGTGGCAGCGGCACGACAGCGCCCATTCCCAGGATGCCGCAAGCCAGTAGGCGGGCTGTCGGTCATTGCCGACGCGGGCGCGTGACGACGGCACCATAAGATACTCGGATATCTGGTTGGGCCGGGCGTCGTCAAAGGGCAGCTTGTACAGCGTGAGTAGTAGTTTCCCGCCGGGGCAGCGGACCTGCGCGAGCGCCATCGCTCGGCGCATCCCGTCCGGGCAGGCCGCGAGCATCGCGGCGGCGGTCTCGGCGTCGGTCTCGGCGTCGGCTCGTTGATCGCGGAGCTGCCGCATGACGGCCGCCATCGGGTTGCGCAACTCCCGCTGAATCTGACGAAACATCGACGCTGCTAGCCCGCCGGCGGAGAGTCCTTTCACAGTTGGTCGCCCAGCCCGAGCCGTTTATGCGCGTCCCGCGCCCTCGCATCCGCGGCGCTGGCCGCGTACCTGCCCACCATTTCGCGGCTGCGCCAGCCGGCGAGGCGCATCAGGTCCGTTTCCTGCCCGCCGGCGGCGAGCCAGCGGTGCGCCATGGTGTGCCGGAACTGGTGCGGGTGAATGTGCGGTAGCCCGGCGTCGGCGGTGCGCCGGTCCAGGAGCTGCGCCAGCCCGGACAGGGACAGCGGCCCTTTCCGGCCGAGCCACAGCGCCGGGTACTGACCGGCGAACGGGTGCCGCGCCCGGGCGCGCACATACCGCTGCAGCGCGTCGGCGGTCCGCATCCCGTACGGGCAGGCACGGCCCCGGCCGCCCTTGCCGGTGACGAACGCGACGGCCTGTTCTCGGTCCAGGTCGTCGACGGCCAAGCCGATCAGCTCGCCGGCGCGCATGCCCGTGTCGACCAGCAGCCGAATGATGGCGGTG
The DNA here is from genome assembly GCA_003244255.1 of Pseudonocardiales bacterium. Taxonomy (GTDB): domain Bacteria; phylum Actinomycetota; class Actinomycetes; order Mycobacteriales; family QHCD01; genus QHCD01. The sequence continues at coordinate 42,324 of QHCD01000052.1, forward strand.
TCGCGGCGGTTGACGAACAGGTTGCCCTTGCACACCGCCAGCAGCCTGCCCAGCGTCTCGGCGTCCAGGACGGCCACCGGCTGCTCGGGCACCGACGGCGGGCGCATCCGCTCCATCGGCGAGCGGTCGATCTCTCCGTCGTCGACCAGCCAACGCCACAACTGCTGCAGCGAGCGGTACTCCTTCGCCACCGTCGCCGGCGACACTTGATCGCGCCGGTCGGCGAGGAACGTTTCCAGGTGCTCGCGGGCGATCCCGGCCACCGACGTGGGCATGCCCCGGCCGCGCAGGTAGGCCAGCAGCACGCCGGCGGCGTCCTGGTAGGACTTGATCGTCCCCGGCCGGCGCCCCGCGGCGCGCAGGTGCGTGGTCCAGTCCGGCAGCAGCACGGTCAGGTCGTCCACGGCCACCGTGAGCGGCCTCAACTCGGTATCCATACCGAACAAGATACTCTACTGTTCGAGCGCTGTGCAGGATTCTCAGTAAGCGGTCCGAGGGTGTTTGCGCACGTCAGAGGCGGTTTGTGGGGCGGGTGGGGCTCGAACCCACGACCGACGGATTATGAGTCCGCTGCTCTAACCGGCTGAGCTACCGCCCCGGTGCGCGCCGCAACGAAGCACCGACGAGAGCCTACGAGAAAATCCGTTGCCATCGGCCGCGCCCGACCTCCATTCTGAGCGCACGCGTCGCGGGAGCCAGCCGGCGGCCGGAGCGTGAGGAGGTCAGTAATGCCTGCCATCAGGCTCTCTGCCGCCCTCTTCCCGACCGCCTCGCCGCGACGCTGACGCCGTCCGCCCCGGGGTGGCCATCACCCTGGAGCACACGTTGCCACGCAAGCACGACCTCTTCGATCTACCCGGCTCCGATGACATGCACCGGCGCGATCGGCTGCGTCGGCGCACCGCCCAGGATCGGGCCGACGCCCCCCAACTTCGCCTCGACGGCCCGCCCGAGGGCGACCGCTGGTCCACCTACAACGACACCGGGACCCTGCACGGGCCGCAGCCGCGGCCGGACTGGGTCGTCGACGGCGCCGCCGCGATCGACTACGAGCTCGGCCTGGTCAAGACCGGCAAGGAGGCCGACGTCTTCCTCCTCGAGCGGGCGATCCGGGAGACCGACCGGTCCACCCTGCTCGCGGTCAAGCGCTACCGCGACCTCGACCACCGCGCCTTCCGCCGGGACAACGCATACCTCGAAGGGCGCGTGCTGCGCGAGACACGGCAACGTCGCGCCGCCGCGAACCGGTCGCGCTTCGGCCGCGCTCTGCTCGGGGGGCAGTGGGCCGTTGCCGAGTTCGACGTGCTCGGCGCGCTGTGGGCATCGGGAGCGCCGGTGCCGTACCCCGTGCAGCTGGTGGGCACCGAGCTCGTGATGGAGTGGATCGGCGACGACGACGGCACGGCGGCGCCGCGACTGGCCGAGACCCGCTACTCCACCGATGAGCTCGAATCACTGTGGCACCAGTGCATCGAGGCGATGACGTTCCTCGCCAGAGCGCACCTCGCGCACGGCGACCTCTCGGCGTACAACCTGCTGGTCGACGGCGGCCGGCTGGTGATGATCGACGTGCCGCAGGCGGTGGACATTGTGACCAACCCGCGCGGCATCGAGTTCCTCTACCGGGACGCGCGCAACGCCGCCAGCTGGTTTGCCTCGCACGGGGTGGCGTCCGCCGACGCCGAGAGCGTCATGGGCGAACTGGTCGCGGCCGCCGGCCTCGGCTAAGCCCCTCGGCGCGGCGGGGCTACGACGTCGCTGCCGGACGCCGGTACTCGATCACCCAGCGGTTCAGGCCGACGTCGCCGGCGGCGCGCAGCTCGGTGAACTCGACCTGCGCGAGACCGGCGTCGGTGAAGCGCACGAGCTCGGCTCGGGTCAGCGGCCACGGCGGCCCGTCGCACGGTCCGTCGTCGTCGCGCCCGGCGGCGATCACGAGCAGCGTCCCGCCGGGTGCCACCATCGCCGCGATGGCGGTGGCGGCCTCGCGTCTGGCAGGGTCGGGCAGCGACTGCACGGTGCGGCTCTCGACGACGAGGTCGAAGGCGCGGCGCCACTCGGCCGGAGGATCGAGCAGGTTCGCGACGACGTACCGCACGGACGAGTCCGGAAACCGCTGTTCTGCTTGGCTTACGGCGCTACGGGCGACGTCGAACGCGACAACGTCGTAGCCCAGACCCGCCACGAACTCGGCGTCATCACCGTGCCCGCTGCCGACAACGATCGCCCGCCGTCCGGCGATGGCCCGCCCGCGCGCCCACTGCACCAGCGACGGGTGCGGTTCACCGCGATCCCACGGAACCCCCTGGCCGCCGGCGTACAGCCGCTCGAACCAACCGGTCGGATCGGCCGCCGCCACCGATTCGGCCGCCAGCCGCTGCGCCACGGCCTCCGCCTGCCGATCAGGCGAAGTCATGCGCATTCTCGATCCTCATTGTTCGTAGGGTATTCGGGCGCAGCGGCGACGGAGAGGAGGTCACCGGCGGACGCCCACCGATCGCAGCCGAACCACCGCCCGTCCGAGCAGGCCCAGGGCGATGACGCCGGCCCCGGCCACGACCGACGTGCCTGGCAGTGCAACGGCCAGCACCGCGCAGCCCACCATGCCGAGGATGTTGACACCGCGGGGCCAACGGCGCTCCGCCCGGGGCTGGGTCAGGGCAGCTGCGTTGGCGAGCGCGTAATAGACCAGCACCCCGAACGAGGAGAAGCCCAGCACCCCACGCAGGTCGACGGTCAGGACGAGCACGCCGACGACGGTGGCGAGCGCGAGCTCGATGCGGTGCGGTACCCGGAACCGCGGATGGACGGCGCCGAGCGGGCCGGGCAGGTCGCCGCCGCGTGCCATCGCCAGGCCGGTGCGCCCGATCCCGGCCATCAGCGAGAGCAGGGATCCTGCGGCGGCCAGGGTCGCGCCGACGCGCAGCACGGGCGTGACACCGGATCGGCCCGCGGCGTCGGCGGCCGCCGCCAGCGGGGCGTTCGCGCCGGCCAGCGGCTGCGGACCGGCCACCAGCAAGGCGGCAACTCCGACGACGGCGTAGACCACGACCACGATGCCCAACGCCGCCGGAATGGCGCGCGGGATGGTCACGGCCGGGTCGCGGACCTCCTCGCCGAGGGTCGCGATCCGGGCGTATCCAGCGAACGCGAAGAACATCAGGCCGGCCGCTTGCAGGACATCCGCGATGCCAGCCGGCCCGGACGGCCAATCAGAGAGATGCCCGGCCGATACAGTGCCCCCGGTGAGCACTGCGGTCACGAATGCTGCCAGCACCACCAGGGTGATCGTCACCAGGATCCGCGTCACGGCGAGGGTCTTGCCGATGCCTCGGTAGTTCAGCGCCGCAACGGCGACGACGGCCAGCACACCGAGCAGGTGCTGGGCGAGCCGGTGGTGTGGGAGCAGGTAGCCCCCGATCGTGAGGGCCATGGCCGCGCACGAAGCGGTCTTGCCGACGAGAAAGGCCCAGCCCGCCGTGAAGCCGGCCCATTCGCCGAGACGAGCCCGCCCGTAGGCGTAGGTGCCGCCGGACACCGGGTAGACGGCCGCGAGCTGGGCCGAGGAGACGGCATTGCAGTAGGCGACGACGGCGGCGACCGCGAGCGCGATCAGCAGGCCCGCGCCGGCCGCGCTCGCAGCGGGGCCGTAGACGGCGAACACGCCGGCGCCGAGCATGGAGCCCAGCCCGAGCACCACGGCGTCGCCGACACCGAGGCGGCGGGTCAACGCCGGCGCGACGTCAGCCATCGGCGCTCAACCGGGCTGCGACCTGTTCTGCGGCTGCGCGCAGCCCGGCGTCATCGATGTTCGGCAGCGCGTCCGCCCAGATTGGCAGGTACGGCCCGGACGCCTCGATCATCCCGAGCGGACGCGGCATGAACCACACGTGGAAATGCGCGCCGCCGTCACCCCAGCGGAGCACGTGCACGCGGCCGATGTCACCGAGAGAGAGCACCGCACGCTCGACCCGTGCTGCGATCGACCCGAACGCCGCGAGCGCCGCCGATGAGAGATCGGCGAACGAGTCGACGTGCTCCCGGCTGGCCAGCCAGACGGTCCCACGCAGGCTGCACTGCCGGGGCGGGTGCAGCGTCCACAACCCATCGGACCACACGGGCTCGACGGCCGTGCCGGCGCAGATCCGGCACGGCCCGCCACCGGGCTCGCCCTTGCGCGGCGGCTCCGGGATGGTCCGCGGAGCGGGATCGAGAGCGACGAGCGGCTCACGGTAGGGCATGGTCATGATGCTGACTCCTCGACGACCCTGACGACGACAGCGGCCGCACCACGCGGCCTGAGTCGATCGTCACGCGCCGGCCGACGCCCGCGCTTGATCGCACTTGCGCACGTCCCTGCGGTACGCCGTGCGCGCACGTGGCGATAATGGGTGATCCGGGCGGAGAGGAGAGTCCGATGGGGGTGCACCCGCACAGCGCGTCCGCTGAGGCGCGCGTCCGTGGCGCGATCGATCGGCTGCGGGCGACCGGTCACCGCCGCACGATCGGGCGGCGGCTTGTGCTGCAAACCCTGGCCGAGGCCGACGGACATCTGGCCGCGGCCGACGTGCACGGCCGCCTGGTCGACGCCCACCCGACGCTGAACCTGTCCACCGTGCACCGGACCCTGGTCACCCTGGCCGACAGTGGCCTCATCCACGTGCTCGCCCAGCCCGGCCAGGCACGCTACGGCCTCGCCGACCAGCCGCACCACCACGCCGTCTGCGCCGGATGTGGGCGGACGAGCGAGGTTCCAGCCGCCGACCTGGCCGACCTGCTGCCCCGGCTGGAGGAGGCCACCGGCCTGGTCCTCGCACCGGGGCTCACGCTGACCGGATACTGCCCCGACTGCTCCACCAACCGCGGGTGACTTCTTGCGGCGACCTGCCAACCGAGTCGCCCCACCGAGTGGACGGCGAACGCCCCATCCCGGATCGCCCGGCCGCACATCCCGGACAGGCACGCCTGCGTCAATTTCGCGGCGCCCGGCCGCTGCTCTTCGCGATCGCTGCGATCGCCCGGCTGACGACGCCCAGCGTGACCTCCTGAACCCGCAGCTGGCCGAGCGCCGCCTTGACCGGCTCTTGATCACCGATCAGTAGGTGAGCTCGGTGCCGCTCGACCTGGCAGGCGCCAGCTCGAGCCACTCATCGGCCGACGCCTCGAACCGCATCGACGAGCGGATCGAGCCACTTCCGACCGGCACCTGACGGTTGGTCAGCTCGCCCTTCACCGCCCGTTCCCGCAGCTGCGCGCCGAGCGACCGTGCTTGGACATCGGCCAGGCGCGCCCGTCGTCGTCCCAGAAGCATGCGCCGGCCTGGGTCTCGCCACTCGACTGCTCGGCGAAGCCGATCCTGCCGGACATCCCGCCGGCCATGCGGCCGCCTACGGCGCACCAACCCTCATCCGCCCTCGATGAGGACGTGATGCCTGGTCCCGGCTCAGGCCGCTACCGGCCCGTATCGGCTCCCCCGGTTGGACTCGAACCAACAACCCTTCGATTAACAGTCGAATGCTCTGCCAATTGAGCTACAGGGGAAGGTGCACGGCTTCGAGCCGCGAGCAACGAGGCTACCGTACGGCCGCCGGCGTCGTACCGATGACCTCGTGCAGGAACGCCAACCGCGCGGCCGCGTGATGGCCCCCGCCGCCCTCGTGCTCGTTCCACTCATAGACCCGGATGTCCTTGCTGGCGCGGTAGTTGTTGTACGCCGCGAAGACCGTGGACGGCGGGCAGATCTGGTCCATCAAGGCAACAGAGAACAGCGCGGGCGCGTTGGCGCGGGCGCAGAAGTGCACGCCGTCGAAGTAGCCGAGGGTGGCGAACATCTGCTCGGCCCGCTGCGGGTGCCGGGCCCCGAACCCGGCCAACTCGGCGTACGGCAGCTCGGCCGTCACCTGCGCGGCACGGCGGTAGTGGCACAAGAACGGCACGTCCGGAAGCACCGCGGCGAGGTCGCCCACCAGGCCCGCCACGGCGATGGTGAGCCCGCCGCCCTGGCTGCCGCCTGCGATCGCCACGCGCGCGGAGTCGACGGCCGGATGGGCGCGGGCGGCCTCGACGGCGCGGACGGCGTCGCTGATCAGCCGGCGGTAGTAGAACGTGTCCGGGCTGAGCACGCCGTCGGTGAGGAAGCCCGGAACGTGCGGGCCACTACCGCCCGCGTCGGCGGTGTCGCCACCCTGACCCCGGGTGTCCATGACGAAGTGCGCGTATCCGGCCGCGCTGTAGAGCAGCCTGTCGTGCACCAGCCCGCGGCCGCCGCCGTAGCCGACGTATTCCACGACGCACCCGGTCGGCGACGACGTGTCGCGCGGCACCAGCAGCCAGCCGCAGATGCGCTCGCCGTTCCAGCCGCCGAACTCGACGTCGTACGTGTCCACAGTGGACAGACCGGAGTCGTACGGCGTGAACCGTGCATCGAGGGCGTGGCTGCGTGTCTGCGCAAGCGTCCGGTCCCAGAACGCGTCGAAGTCCGCCGGTTCGGCCAGCCGCGGCGAATACTCGCGCAGCCGCTCCAGTGGGTAGTCGAAGAGCGCCACGGCGGGTCCTTTCGGCTAGTGGTCTGTGTCGGAAGGCCGGGAGAACCTCACGCCAGCGCCTCGCCGCCCATTGCCTGCTCCCGCAAGCCGTCGCCCATTGCCTGCTCCCGCAGGCCGTCCCCCATTGCCTGCTCCCGCAGGCCGCGCCGGTACTGCTCCAATGCGATCAGCTCGCCGAAGATCTTGGTGTGCCGCTCCGGCTCGTCCACCGGATTGATCCGCTGCAACGTCGACTTCAACGCCGCGACCTTGCGGTCGACGGCGCGCTCCTGCAGTCGCGCAATGTGTTCGCGAACGTACCGCGAATCTGCTGGCCCGGCACTGCGCAACCGCTCGACCGCCAGCTCGGTGACCACGCTGCGACCGGTCTCGTCACCGCACCGCTCGCGCACTCGCTCCACCCACACCGGTCCAGCCGTTGCCGACCCGGTGCCGCCGGCCCCCTCGATGGCCGCGCGAATGGCGGCGTACGCGGGGTGCGTGTAGGCCTCGGTGCCTATGACGTCGAAGAACGGCCCGCACAGCGCCGGTTGCTGCACGGCGAGCTTCAGCATCTCCCGCTCGATGCCGAGCGCCGGATCGTCGGCACGCGGCCGGTCGGTGTCGGTTCGCCGCGACGGTGTCTGCGCGACCCGCGGGGCGGCGCCACCGGCGGCGCGGACGGCGCCCACAACAGCCTCGACCTCCATGCCCAGATCACCCGCGAGCTTGCGGGCGTACTCGGGGCGCATCGCTTGGTCCTTGATCTTCGCGACCAGCGGAGCCGCCGCCCGGAGCGCCTGTACGCGGCCTTCGACGGTCTCCAGGTCGTAACGGGCGACCGTGCTGCGCAGGGCGAACGCGACCAGCGGCTCGCGGCGCGCGATCAGGTCGCGCACCGCGGCGTCGCCGTGCTGCTGGCGCAGCTCGCAGGGGTCGAGCCCAGCCGGCTCGACCGCAACGAACGTCTGGGCGACGAATCGCTGCTCGTCGTCGAAGGCACGCAGCGCGGCCTTCTGGCCGGCGGCATCGCCGTCGAAGGTGAAGATGACCTCGCCCCGGAACTCGTCGGAATCCATCAGCAGCCGGCGCAGGATCCCGATGTGCGACACACCGAACGCGGTGCCGCAGGTCGCCACGGCTGTCGGGACCCCGGCGAGGTGGCACGCCATCACGTCGGTGTAACCCTCAACGACGACGACCTGCCGGGCACGACCGATCTCGCGCTTGGCGAGGTCGACGCCGTAGAGCACCTCGCTCTTCTTGTACAGCGGGGTTTCGGAGGTGTTGAGGTACTTCGGGCTGTCGTCGTGAGGGTCGGTGGAGAGCTTGCGGGCACCGAAGCCGACGATGTCGCCGCTGACCGAGCGGATCGGCCAGGTGAGCCGGCCGCGGAACTTGTCGATCAACGATCCGCTCTGCGCGCGGCTCGACAGGCCAGCGATCATCAGCTCGCGATCGCTGAAACCCATGCGCAGCAGGTGTTTGGACAGCCTGTCCCAACCCGCCGGTGCGAATCCACAGCCGAAGTGCTCTGCGACGCCTGCGTCGAATCCACGTTCGGCCAGGAACGCCCGCGCGCCCGTGCCGTCGTCGGCGAGCAGGCATTCGGAGTAGAACGCCTCGGCCGCGCTGTTCGCCTGAGTCAGTCGGGCGCGCTCGCCGGCCCGGCGGTTCGGTGCCGCACCGCCGCCCTCGTAGTTGATCGTCACCCCATAGCGTCCGGCGAGCCACTCAACGGCCTCGACGAAGCCGAGCGTGTCCATCCGCCGCACGAACTCGATGACGTCGCCGCCGGCGCCGCAGCCGAAGCAATGGAAGGTGCCGCGGCTCGGCGTGACGTGGAATGACGGCGTCCGCTCCTCGTGGAAGGGACACAGCCCCTTCATGGAGTCGCCGCCGGCGCGCCGCAGGCTGACGTGCTCGCCCACGACGTCGGCGATGTCGGCTCGCTCCCGGACCGCTGCGATGTCGGAGTCGGGGATGCGGCCGGGCACGGCTACCGAGTCTATGCCGGAGGGGTGTCGATCCCCCGGGGCAGCGCAGCCGGATCCCAGCCCAGCAGGCGGCGGGCGGCGTCGAACGCGAACCGGTCGGTCATCCCCGCGACGTATCCCACTGCGGCCCGCAGCGACTCCGCGGTGTCGGGGCCGGCGGCTGGCGGCTCGGGTCGCGCCTGCGGGCGGGCGGCGTAGTGCTCGACCAGGGCCTGCAGCACGGCGACGACGGACCGGCCCTGCTGCAGGGACTCTGGTCGACTGTAGATGCGCTCGTAGTTGAAGCCGCGCAGAGCAGCGAGCGCCTCGGCGGCATCGGGTCGCATGCCGATGACGCCGGTGTCGCGGATGCACTCGGTCAGCGCGGCGATGAACGTCGCGAGCTGCCGGCTGCGGGTGCTTCCGCAGACCCGGTGAACACTGGCCGGCAGGTCGGTCGCCGTAACGATGCCCGCCTCGACGGCGTCCTCGAGATCGTGTGCGGAGTAGGCGCACCGGTCGGCCCAGCTCACCACCTCGCCCTCGGGCGTCGACGGCGCCGGCCGCGACCACGAGTGGTTGCGGACGCCGTCGAGCGTCTCGAGGCACAGGTTCAACGGCGCGAGCACCACCGCACCCCAGACGGCGTGGTCGAATCCTTCGGGCAGGTAGGCGTCGAACGCTTCCTCGCTGGCATGCCCGCCGGGACCGTGGCCGCAGTCGTGGCCCAGCGCGATCGCCTCGGTCAGCGCGACGTTCAGGCCGGTTGCACGCGCGACGCTGGTGGCGACCTGGGCCACCTCCAGCGCGTGGGTCAGCCGGGTGCGCTGGTGGTCGGCCGGGAAGACGAAGACCTGCGTCTTACCCGCAAGGCGCCGCCACGCCGTGCTGTGCACGATGCGGTCGCGATCGCGCTCGAAGCAGGTGCGCTCCGGGTCCGGCTGCTCCGGGCGCTCGCGGTTGCCGGCTGCATTCGCCCGGGTGGCACCAGCCGCGAGGGTCGCGGCCTCGGCCGCCTCGCGGGCTTTCCGGTCGCGCGAGCGAGGCTCGTCGACGCGCATCGGATCCTCGGTCCGGTGGGCCACGATCACCTCGCCGGCACGGTGCCCGGCCATCGTCGACGCCCAGGCCCGGTTGCGCTGCGACGGTTGCATGGGCCCGATCCTTCCCGTGCCGAGTGACCGTCCCTGTCGCGAGTCGGACCGGTCCGACTCGACCGACCCCTATC
>QHCD01000053.1 GCA_003244255.1 Pseudonocardiales bacterium
TGCGAGGGCAAGGGACCGTTCCGGTGGGTCGCTCTGTCCGGCGACCCCGCCGACATCGCGCGCACCGACGACGCCATCCTCGAGCTCTTCCCGCAGAACGAGTCGCTCGCCCGGTGGATCCAGCTCGCGCGCGAGAAGGTGCGCTTCCAGGGCCTGCCGGCTCGCATCTGCTGGCTGGGCTACGGCGAGCGAGACAGGGCCGGGGTCGTGTTCAACGACCTGGTGGCACGTGCTGAGGTCCGGGCGCCGATCGTGATCGGCCGCGACCATCTCGACTGCGGATCGGTCGCGTCGCCGTACCGGGAGACCGAGGGCATGGCCGATGGCTCCGACGCGATCGCCGACTGGCCGCTGCTGAACGCGATGGTGAACGTCGCGTCCGGTGCGACGTGGGTGTCGATCCACCACGGTGGCGGTGTCGGCATCGGGCGGTCCATCCACGCCGGGCAGGTGTGCGTCGCGGACGGGACGCCGCTCGCGGCGGCCAAGATCGAGCGGGTGCTCAGCAACGACCCCGGCATGGGCGTGATCCGCCACGTCGACGCGGGCTACGACGAGGCGCGCAAGGTCGCCCGGTCCCGTGGCGTGCAGGTGCCGATGGCCGCCGACGCAATCGGTGCCGCGGAGGCGGAGGGGGATGAGGCCGCCGACGCAATCGGTGCCGCGGAGGCGGAGGGGGATGAGGCCGCCGACGCAATCGGTTTCGCGGAGGCGGAGGGGCACCGCGCGTGAACGCGTCGTTCGCGACCATGTGGGCCGAGCTCGCCCCGATCGGCCGTGATGCGCGTACCGGCGGGTACCGGCGCTTGGCGTGGACCCCGGCCGAGCGCGAATGCCGTTCGTGGTTCTACGGCCAGGCGCAGTCGCGCGGACTGATCGTCGACGCCGACGGTAACGGCAACGAGGTGGCCTGGTGGTTCCCCGACGGCGCACCGGCCATCGGCGGCGTCGTCACCGGCAGCCACCTGGATTCCGTTCCCGACGGCGGCGGCTACGACGGTCCGCTCGGCATCGTCTCGGCGTTCGCGGCGATCGACCAGCTGCGCTCACGCGGCGTGCTGCCGACCCGGCCGATCGGCGTCGCGGCATTTGCCGACGAGGAGGGCTCGCGGTTCGGCATCGCCTGCCTCGGGTCGCGGCTGCTCACCGGCGCCGTCGACGCCGACCGAGCAGCGGCGCTGCGCGACGGCGACGGGAGATCGCTTCCAGACGCGATGCGCGATGCCGGATTCGACCACCAGCTAGGCGAATCGCAGCTTCTCGGCGGCGTGGCTGCCTTTGTCGAGCTGCACGTGGAACAGGGTCGCGCACTGGCCGACGTCGACGCGGCGGTGGGGATCGCGACCGAGATCTGGCCGCACGGCCGGTGGCGGTTCGACATCGACGGCGAGGCCAACCACGCCGGCACCACGCCCCTCTCCGACAGGCACGACCCGATGCTCACCTACGCCGAAACGGCCCTCGCAACGCGGAAGAAGGCGCTGCTCGCGGGGGCCGTCGCGACCTTCGGCCGGATCGAGGTGCTGCCCAATGCCGCCAACGCGATCCCGTCGTGCGTGCGAGCGTGGCTCGACGCCCGCGCGCCCGATGAGTCCACCCTGCACGCGCTGATCGCCGACCTGCTGGCGCACGCCGTCCGGCGCGCGGATCGAGACGGTACGGCCCTGCAGGTCACGGCCGAGTCGATCAGCCCGGCGGTGTCCTTCGCCGGCCCGCTGACCGACCGCATCCGGCGCGTCCTGCCCGTCGCGCCGCTGCTGCCCACCGGGGCAGGTCACGACGCCGGAATCCTTGCCGCAGCGGGCATTCCGACCGCGATGCTCTTCGTGCGCAATCCCACCGGCATCTCGCATGCACCCGCCGAGGCGGCGACCGAAACGGACTGTCTCGCCGGGGTCGACGCCCTCGCCGGCGTGTTTGCCGATCTGGCCGTCTGATGGAAGTCCACCCGCCGCAACTGCACGCGGAGTTCGCCTGGATCGGCGACGCCGTCCGGCGCGATGTGCTGATCGATATCGAGGGCGACCGGTTCGAGACCGTGGCGCCCGATACCGCCTGCCCTCGGGGCGTTCCGCGGCTGCGCGGCCTGAGCGTTCCCGGCTTCGCCAACGCGCACTCACATGCCTTCCACCGCGCGCTGCGCGGCCGCACACAGGCGGCCACCGGCAACTTCTGGACCTGGCGCGAGCAGATGTACGGGGTCGCGGCCGGACTCGATCCAGACAGCTACCTGGCTCTCGCGCGGGCGACCTATGCCGAGATGGTGCTCGCCGGATTCACCTGTGTCGGCGAGTTCCACTACCTGCATCACGACCGCGACGGCACCCGGTATGCCGACCCCAACGCGATGTCGGCGGCGCTGGCCGAGGCGGCGAGAACGGCGGGTATCCGGCTCACCCTGCTCGACACCTGCTACCTGCGGGGCGGGATCGGCGCACCGCTGGACGGCGTGCAGCACCGCTTTGACGACGGCAGCGCCGACGACTGGGCGAGCCGGGTGTCGTCGTTCCGCCCGCCGGGCAACGGGATCCGCGTCGGGGCCGCCGTGCACTCGGTTCGCGCCGTACCGCGCGAAGAGATCGGTGAGGTGGCGCGGTGGGCGGCGGCGTCCGGAGCACAGTTGCATGTCCACGTCTCGGAGCAACAGGCCGAGAACGATGCGTGCGTCGGAGCCTACGGACTGAGCCCGGTTGCGCTGCTCGACGCCGAGGGCGCGCTCGGGCCGCGCTCGGTCGCCGTGCACGCGGTGCGTGTCGATGCGGCCGACATCGCAACTCTTGCCGCCTCCGGCACGGCCGTCTGTGCCTGCCCCACAACCGAACGCGATCTCGCTGACGGCGTGCTTCCGGCAGGCGCGCTGGCCGCAGCGGACGTGCCGATGTGTCTGGGCACCGACAGTCATGCCGTCGTCGATCCGCTCGCGGAGGCGCGGGCGCTGGAGATGGACGAGCGGCTCGCGAGCGGAGTCCGGGGCACGTTTCCTGCGGCCGTGCTGCTCTCGGCGGCGAGCCCGGCCGGGCACCGCGCGCTCGGCTGGACCGACGCCGGCCGCATCGCGCCCGGCGCGCTTGCCGACGTCGTAACGATCGGGCTCGAATCCGTGCGTCTCGCCGGTGCGGCCGATCCGCTGGCCGCGGCCCTGTTCGCCGGCACGGCTGCCGACGTGCACAGCGTGGTGGTCGGCGGACGACTCGTGGTGGACGACGGCCAGCACCTGGCGATGGACGACGTCGCCCGCAGCCTCGCCACCTCGATCGCGGCCGTGACGACGTGAGCAGCCTGCTGATCACTGGCATCGGCGAGCTGGTGACCAACGACGATGCCGGGATCCTGCGCGCTGCCGCCGTCGTCATCGAGGGCGAGCAGATCTGGTGGACCGGTCCCGCCGCGCGGGCGCCGACAGCCGACACCTGCGTCGACGTCGCGGGTGCGGCGGTGATTCCTGGGTTCGTCGATTCGCACACGCACCTGATCTTCGCCGGCGACCGCAGCGCCGAGTTCGCGGCCCGTATGGCCGGTAACACCTATACAACAGGCGGAATCAACTCGACGGTCGCCGCGACCCGCGACGCCTCGGACAGCGACCTGCGGTCGGCGACGGCGCGGCTGGTGAGCGAGGGCCGCCGGCAGGGCACGACGACGTTCGAGTGCAAGAGCGGCTACGGCCTGAGCGTCGAGGACGAAGCACGGTGTCTGCGCATTGCCGAGGAGTTCACTTCGGAGACGACCTTTCTTGGTGCACACGTCGTGCCCGCCGGCGCCGACCGCGGCGATTACGTCGACCTGGTGTGCGGGCCGATGGTCGCCGCGTGCGCCGGCCACGCACGATGGATCGACGTCTTCTGCGACCGCGGCGCCTTCGACGCCGACGAGACCCGCACGGTGCTCGACGCCGGGGTGGCGCACGGCCTGCAGCCGCGGCTGCACGCCAACCAGCTCGAGGCCGGACCCGGCGTGCAGATCGCCGTCGAGTACGGCGCGGCGTCCGCCGACCACTGCACGCACCTCACCGATGCCGACGTCGACGCACTGGCCGGATCAGACACCGTCGCCACGTTGCTGCCGGCCGCCGAGTTCTGCACCCGCTCGAAGTTCCCGAACGCCCGCCGGCTGCTCGATGCCGGAGTAACGGTCGCGCTGGCCACCGACTGCAATCCGGGCTCGGCATATACGACGTCGATGCCGCTGTGCATCGCGCTGGCGGTGCGCGAGATGGGGATGACGCCGGCCGAGGCGCTGAGCGCCGCGACCGAAGGCGGGGCACGCGCGCTGCGCCGCGACGACGTGGGCCGGGTGGTTGCTGGCGCGCGCGCCGATCTCGTGGTGCTGGCCGCGCCGAGCCATGTCCACCTGGCCTACCGGCCGGGTGTGCCGCTGGTCGATGCCGTCGTCCACAGTGGACAGTGGGAAGGGAGAACGAGGTGACGACCATCGTCATCGGCGCCGACGGCGTCAGCCCCGCAGAGGTCCTCGCCGTAGCGCGCGGCTCAGTCGCTCTGGCGCTCACCGACGACGCGATCGCGGCGATCGAGCGCAGCCGCGCGATCGTCGACGCGATCGAGGACGGCGACCGCGCGGTCTACGGCGTCTCTACCGGATTTGGTGCGCTGGCCTCGACGCCGGTCCCCCGCGAACGGCGAACCGAGCTGCAGGAGGCGCTGATCCGCTCACATGCGGCCGGCACCGGCGATCCGATGCCGCGCGAGGTCGTGCGCGCCATGCTGATGCTGCGCGTGCGCTCGCTGGCGATGGGGTACTCCGGCGTTCGCCCGCTGGTGGTGCACGCGCTCGTCGAGCTGCTGAACAACGACATCACGCCGTGGGTGCCGCAGCACGGATCGCTCGGTGCGAGCGGCGACCTCGCCCCGCTGGCCCACTGCGCGATCGTCGCGCTGGGCGACGGCTGGGTGCTGGGGTCCGACGGCGAGCGGGTCACCGGCGCCGACGCGCTGTCCGCGGCCGGGTTGTCGCCGATCACGCTGTCGAGCAAGGAAGGGCTGGCGCTGATCAACGGAACCGACGGCATGCTCGGAATGCTGTTGCTGGCCTGCGCCGACGCTCGACACCTGCTCACGATGGCCGACGTCACGGCTGCGCTGGCGATCGAGGCGATGCTCGGCAGCGAACGCCCGTTCGACCCAGCCCTGCATCGCATCCGCCCGCACCCCGGGCAGGTGGCGAGCGCCGCCAACATCCGGGCGCTGCTGCAGAACTCCGGCGTGATGGATTCACACCGCGACGACATGACGCATGCCGTGCAGGATGCGTATTCGATGCGATGCGCGCCGCAGGTAGCCGGCGCCGCGCGGGACACCCTCGGTTTCGCCGACCAGGTAGCCGCTCGAGAGCTCAAGTCCATTGTGGACAATCCCGTCGTCCTGCCCGACGGGAGGGTCGAAACCACCGGAAACTTCCACGGCGCGCCGCTCGGGTTTGCCGCCGACTATCTCGCCATCGCCATCGCCGAGGTCGGCTCCATCGCCGAGCGCCGCATCGATCGGCTGCTCGATGTCACCCGCTCGCGCGGGCTGCCCGCGTTCCTCGCGCCTGATCCCGGCGTCAACTCCGGACTGATGATCGCGCAGTACACCGCGGCCGCACTGGTGGCGGATAACCGCCGGCTGGCCGCGCCGGCGTCGGTCGACTCGCTGCCGACATCGGGCATGCAGGAGGACCACGTGTCGATGGGGTGGTCGGCAACGGTCAAGCTGCGCACGGTGCTCGACAACGTCCGGCGGGTGCTGGCCGTGGAGTTGCTGGCCGCCGCCCGTGGCCTCGCGCTGCGCGAGCCGCTGGCGCCGAGCCCCGCCGGAGCGGTCGCGGTGCGCCGGATCGTCGCGGCCGGTGGCGCGCCCGGCCCTGACACATTCGTCGCCCCCGTGCTCGAGGCGGCCGTCGAGATGGTCGGCGACACGGCGTTCCGGGCCGAGATCGAGGCCGCAGTCGGCACCCTGCGCTGACGCCGCGACCTCCCAGCCCGCGCCGTGACGATCGAGGTGCCGGTGGCTGAGAACCACGTGGGTGCGGGCGGGTCCGTCGGCGGGTCAGTCGACCGACGGCGCGGACCGCTCTCGCCGAGAGCGGATCTGCCGCATGACCAGCGGCACGGCGCTGACCGCGACGGCGGTGACGACGCCGAGGATCAGGATGACGTCGACGTGCTCGCGGATGATCTTGATCTGGCCGAGGTAGTAGCCCGCGGTCGTTACCCCGGCGCACCAGACGATCCCGCCGAGCACGCTGAACGCAGCGAAGGTCGAGAACCGCATCCGACTCGCACCAGCCATCACGGTTACGAAGGTGCGTACGACCGGCACGAAACGCGCCATCAGGATCGTCGCGGCGCCGTAGCGCTCGAAGAAGCCGTGCGCGCGGTCGACGTGCTCGCGGCGGAACAGCTTGGAGTCGGGCCGGTCGAAGACCGCGGGGCCGGCCTGGCGACCGATCCAGTAACCCACCAGGTTCCCGGCCACGGCAGCGATCGGCGTCAGCACGATGATCAGCCAGAGCGGCTGATGGAAGATGTGGTTGGAGATCAGCAGGCCGGCCGTGAAGAGCAGGGTGTCGCCGGGCAGGAAGAACCCGATGAGCAGCCCGCATTCGGCGAAGATGACGGCGAGCAGACCGAGCAGGCCGAACGTGTCGATCAGGTAGTGGGGGCTCAGCAACTGCGGCGCGGACAGCGTCGTCATCGGGCCAGCCTATCGGGACCACAGTGCAACCCATCGGTGTGCACAACGTGGGGAGAATCTGTGGACGGCGTGATGCGCGTGGTGGAGAAGCTGGGGGCTACCTGTGACTTGCCGCTCGGCGCCAAGAATGTTGTCCGAAGCCCTCGTGCAGCAAGGATTTCAGGCGGTACAAATTCCGCACTCGCTTCTTCGGGAGTGAGGGATCGGATCGAGAAACCAGGCCCTTGTGACCACTCGGCGCAAGTCGGGGCGGTCGGCCGGCCGGTGACGCGGCTCGGCGGAGGTGGAGAACGGTCCGTGAGGTGGTCGTGACCTCGCGGTGCAGAAGTCGTGCAGAACCGGTGGATAACCTGGGGACCTCCTGTGGGCCCAGCCGTGGGCCAGAACTTTCTCGGCCAAGATCGCCGAAAAGGCTTGTGCCACAGCGCAATCGCGGTGTACAAAGTTGGCACTTGCTTCCTCGGAAGTGAGGGATCGGATCGGAAGGCGCGTCTAGGCATGCGGTGCGAGCCGCGAGCCAGCTGGCCGGTGACGCGACCGGCGGGCGGGCCGGATGATCCGGGAGATCGGGAGCGTCACGCTCGATCACGGCAAGCCCCGCGGACTCATACTCCGCGGGGCTTCGTCGTATCTGCGCCCGTCCTGATCCTGTGCACGGTGATGGGGACATGTTGTGGACCTGGCCGCGCGTGGTGTGTACAACATGTGAGTGTCGTGTGGATTGCAGGAAAGTTGGCGGAAACCGCCGGAAACACTTGTGCCGCAGGCGAATGAGCGGGTAGACATCTCCTTACTCGCTTCTTCGGGAGTGAGGGAACGGACTGAGGACCAGGTTCGTGGCAGGCGGCGCAAGTCGCGTGCCGGCCGGCCGGTGACGAGGCTGGTGGACTTGGGGAGAGGTCCGGGAGGTCGGGAGTGTCACGCTCGGCCAAGGCGAGGCCCCGCGCACTCATACTGCGCGGGGCCTCGCCTTAATTGTGTATTAGACGACGTCGTCAGCCCGATCCTGCGTAGCGACACGCGCTCGCGGCGCCCGGCGGGACGAAGCAACCGCCCGAGGACCGGACCTTCGATCTTGTAGCACTTGAGGTGCTACAGTATCGGAGGTGGAGCGGATTGGGGTTCGAGAGCTTCGGCAGCACGCGAGCCGCTACCTCGACCGGGTCAAGTCAGGTCACACCGTCGAGATCACCGAGCGCGGGCAGTTGGTAGCGCTGCTCGTGCCGCCTGACCCGGCCCGCGGCGCGCGGGAGCGGCTGATCGCGCAGGGTCGGCTGATCCCGTCGGCCGAAGCGTTGCGATTGCCGCAGCGGGTCGAGGCCGGCAGGACAAGCGAGGCGGTGCTCGACGAGTTGCGCGAGGATCGGTGATATACCTCGATTCCTCGGCACTGCTGAAGCTGCTGTTCGAGGAGGACGAGAGCGCCGCCTTGGAGCGGTGGATGTCCGAACGGGCAGGTGCACCGACGCTGAGCAGCGAACTGGCGAAGGTTGAGGTCGTCCGCGCCACGCGACGTCTCGATACGGACGCGGTCCCCGCAGCACGAGCGCTGGTGTCCCAGCTCGACCTGATCCCGCTGAGTGGAGGCCTGATCGATGCGGCCGTGGATGCCGGTGGACCCGCGCTGCGCACCCTTGACGCGCTCCACCTCGCAAGCGCGCTGTCGATTCGCACCGAGCTGACGGCCTTTGTCGCCTACGACAACCGACTGATTGCCGCCGCTGAGGCAGCCGGCCTCGAACCCACCCGGCCCTGTTGTTGACAATCGCGGCTCGCCACGAAGGGCGCACCGCGGCCTACGGTGGACAGATGACCGAGCTGATGCATCCGCGCGAGACGGCGGTCGCCACCGCCGGCCCGACCCGGACCGACCCGCGCGCCGCCGACACTGTGATCGCCGAGCTGACCGCCGGTCTTCCCACCGACGCCGTGGAGAGCGACCCGGACGTCGTCGCGAGTTACGCCCGCGACATGGCCGCGTTCGCGCCGTCGGAGCAGCCGCGCGTCGTGGTACTGCCGCGCACGACGGCCGAGGTGCAGCACGTCCTACGCGTCGCCGCGCGGCACCGGGTGCCGGTGGTCCCGCGCGGCGCCGGGAGCGGCCTGGCCGGCTCGTCCAACGGCATCGCCGGCGGCATCACCCTCTCCCTCGCCCGCATGAACGCCGTGCTGGAGGTCGACCCGGCGAATCGGCTCGCGGTGGTGCAACCGGGCGTGGTGAACCTGGACTTCCGCCGCGCGGTCGAGGAGCACGACCTGTTCTATCCACCCGATCCCAGCAGCTACGACTGGTGCACGATCGGCGGGAACCTCGCGACCAACGCCGGCGGGCTGTGCTGTGTGAAGTACGGCGTCACCACCGACTTCGTGCTGGCGCTCGAGGTAGTCCTCGCCGGCGGCGAGGTGCTGCGCACCGGGCGGCGAACGGTCAAGGGCGTCGCCGGCTACGACCTGTGCCGGCTCCTCGTCGGCTCCGAAGGCACGCTGGGTGTGATCACCGAAGCGACCGTCGCGCTGCGTCCGAAGCCGATGGCGCCGGTGACGATGGTCGCCTCGTTCGCCTCGACGGGGATCGCCGGGCGGGCCGTGGCGTCGATCGTGACGGCCGGGCTGGTGCCGTCGCTGATGGAGATCATGGACCAGACCTGCATCGTCGCCGTCGACGACTGGAAGCGGATGGACCTCGATCGCGATTGCAAGGCGATGCTGCTGGCGCAGTCCGACGCGGGCGGTGAGGCCGCCGTCGCCGAGATCGCCGAGCTCGCCCGCCTGTGCGAGGAGGCCGGAGCATCCGAGGTTTACCAGACCAGCGACCTCGACGAGGGCACGATGCTCGCCACCGCGCGGCGGCTGGCCCTCCCGGCGCTAGAACGGCTCGGCGCGACCCTGATCGACGACGTGTGCGTGCCGCGGTCGCGGATCGGCGACCTGCTCGCCGGCACGGCGGCGATCGCGGAGCGGACCGGTCGCACGATCGGGGTCGTCGGCCACGCCGGCGACGGCAACATGCACCCGACGATCATCTTCGAGCCGAACGACGAGGCGGCGAAGGCGGCGGCGTACGACGCCTTCAACGCGATCCTCGAGCTGGGGATGCAACTCGGCGGCACCATCACCGGGGAGCACGGCGTCGGCTCGTTGAAGGTCGACTGGCTCGAACGGGAGATCGGGCCGGTCGCCCTGCGGGTGCATCGGTCGATCAAGCACGCGCTCGATCCACTCGGCATCCTCAACCCCGGCAAGGTCTTCGCCCCAGCCAACACAGCCAACACAGCCAACACAGCCAACACAGCCAAGACAGCCAACCCAGCCAACACAGCGAACCCAGCCGACCCAGCCAACGCGGCGGGGGCGCCGTGAGCCGGGAACGCCTGATCATCGTCGGTGGTGACGCGGCGGGCATGTCGGCCGCTTCGCAGGCCCGCCGCCGCCGTGGCGCCGACGAGCTCGAGATCGTCGTTCTCGAACGCGGCCGGTACACCTCCTACTCCGCATGCGGAATCCCCTACTGGATCGCCGGCGACGTCGAGCAGCGCGACGACCTGATCGTGCGTTCGCCGGAGAAGTTCCGCGAGCAGGACATCGACGTGCGCATCGGCCACCGGGTCACCGAGCTCGACGTCGACGCCGGTCGGGTCCTCGCGCATTCCGATGGTGGGAGCGGCCTCCTCGACTTCGACCAGCTGGTGATCGCGACGGGCGCCGAGCCGGTGCGGCCGGACATTCCCGGCCTCGACGCCACCGGCGTCTACGGCGTGCAGAGCCTCACCGACGGCGTCGAGGTGCAGCGAGCCCTCGAGAGCCGGCCCGAACGCGCCGTCGTCGTCGGGGCGGGCTACATCGGGCTGGAGCTGGCCGAGGCGCTGGTACGCCGCGGGCTGTCGGTCACCGTCGTCGAGGCGGCCGACCAGCCGATGTCGACCGTCGATGCCGAGATCGGCGCGCAGATCGCCGTTGCGCTGCGTGGGATCGGCGTCGACCTCCGGCTCGGGGTCGCGGTGAAGGGCATCGAGGCGGCCGGTCGCGTCGTCGGCGTCGCCACCGACGACGGCGAGATCCCGGCCGACATCGTCCTGCTCGGGCTCGGCGTGCGCCCCAACAGCTCGCTCGCCGTGGACGCCGGCATCGAGTGCGGGCCGACGCACGGCATTCGTACCGACGCCCGCATGCGCTCCACCTCGCACCAGAACGTGTGGTCGGCCGGCGACTGCGTCGAGACACATCATCTGGTGAGTCACCGCGCCGTGCACATAGCGCTCGGCACGCACGCGAACAAGCAGGGCCGGGTGGCGGGCATCAACCTAGGCGGTGGTTATGCGACGTTCGCCGGCGTAATCGGCACGGCGGTCACCAGGGTGTGCGATCTGGAGATCGCGCGCACCGGGCTCGCCAGCCGCGAGGCCGACGACGCCGGTCTGGAGTACGTTGCCGTGTCGGCTGATTCGACGACGCGGGCCGGGTACTTCCCCGGTGCGCAGCCCATCACCACCAGGCTGATCGCCGAGCGCGGCACCGGACGCCTGCTCGGCGGGCAGATCGTCGGCAGGGAGGGCGCGGCCAAGCGCATCGACGTCCTCGCCACCGCGATCTGGAACGCGATGACGGTCCGCGCACTCGTCGACGTCGACCTCTCCTACGCGCCACCGTTCTCGCCCGTGTGGGACCCCGTGCTGATCGCCGCCCGCAAGACCGCCGACGCGCTCAGCGACGGGTAGTGGTGCCGGTTGTCACTTGGCCGCGTACGCCCGAAGCTCGCGCCAGCGCGGACCAGGACGACGGGGTGTTGTGCGTTGACGGCGCGTCAGCGCTGTCGCGTTCACCGGCACGCCGTCGATAGGAGACTGACTGGGCCGGTCTGGCCGCGGGTCATGACGTCCAGGCGACGAAGGCGGGCGATCGCTGGTCAGGAAGCGGGAGCTCCGGGCTGGGGCTGGTCGATGGGGAGGTCGACGCTGGCGATGGTGCGGTTGCGGCCGGCGGCTTTGGCGGCGTACATGGCTGCGTCGGCGGCGGCGAGGAGTTCGGTGGGATCGATGCCGTCGGTGTGCAGGGTCGCGATGCCGATGGAGGCGGTGATGCGCAGGCCGTCGGGGCGGCCGAGGTCGAAGCGGTGTCCGGCGATGCGGTGCCGGAGCCGTTCGGCGGTGGTCTTGGCCCGGTGCGGTCCGCCGGTGACGGCGACGGCGAACTCGTCGCCGCCGAAGCGGGCGAGGATGTCGATGCTGCGCAGCTCGGCGCCGAGCAGGTCGGCGACCTCGGCCAGGACGCGGTCACCGACGAGGTGTCCGTAGGCGTCGTTGATGGTCTTGAACCGGTCGAGATCGATCAGCAGGACGGACAGGTCGCGCTGGTCGCGGGCAGCGCGATCGATGTCGCGTTCGACCTCGCGGTGCCAGGCGGTGGCGTTGAGCAGTCCGGTCTTGGTGTCCGTGCGCGCCGCCGCTGTGAGCTGGGCGTGCCACAGCGATCGGTGCAGCAGGATCATCGGGGGCAGCGCCACCACGATGAGCGCCGGTGACTGGGCGGCCAGCACGGTGACCGCGAGGCCGGTGGACACCTCGACGGCGGAGAGGACGAGCATGTCGCGGTCGGCGAGCATCGCCGCCCAGCTGACGTCCGGGGTGGACAGCCGCCTCGCCGCTGCCACCAGCACCGTGTTCGCGGCCGCGCCGGTGCAGCCGGCGAGCATCGCGGCCGGCAGCAGCACCGCCGTGTGCTGCCCCCACGCCGCGCCCAGCACCTGCCCGCCGGCCAGGGCGTGGAACAGCCGGCCCGACCCGCCGAGCGTCAGCCCGATCGATGCCGTGCTGAACACCCGACGATAGAGGGCGCCGCGGCGGATTCGCCACTGCGCCCAGGCCCGGTCCGGCACCGGGGCGAGCACGGCGAACGGCGCCGGCAGCAGCAGCGCGATCGGCAGGGTCCACACCGTCATCAGGTCCTGGAAGAGGCCCCTGGGCGGCTCCCCCATCCGGCGGATGACCTCCACGCAGACCAGCCCGGCCGCGATCAGGCACCCGAACACGATCAGGTCCCGCGTGCCGCCGAACCCCGACGTCACCGCGGACCAGGCGAAGAACGCCACCGCGGCGGCATCCACGACCAGCACCAGCGTGAGCGCGGCCGACGGCAGCCTCCATATCGGCCAGGACCGCACTACCCACGACCGGGACGGCCCGACCGCTGGCTGCGCTGCCGCGTCCGCCATCTGCTACCTCGGTGTCGTCGACCCTGTGCTCACAGTGAGTATGCGCCCCGAGGGTATGTCAAGCACTCGAAAGGGTGGAACAATCAACAGGTTCCGCTTCGGACCTCGACCCCCCACGAGGAGGACCTGATGCGTCACACAAATTGGGCCTGATCACCACCGCGCCGGTCGGGCGCTGCCGATCGTACCGGCGCCCGATCCGGCGCCCGTCAGTCATTAGGCGGGCACCTTCCACACAGCGACCCCGCCGGCCTCGGCGCCCGGGCCGTGTCTGAACGCGAGCGTAAACAGCTCCATCACCGCAGCCTGCCGATACGACGGCGCGACCAGCACCCGGGTGACGTGGGTCGCGTGGAGATAGCCGGTGAGCGCGTTCAGGTCTGCTGAGTCGGCGGGCACCGGGTCGCCCCTGACCTCGACGTCGTAGAGGATCGTCGCGGCCGGCGTCGGCTCGCCCCAGTGCTGCCCGGGCACGATCAGCCAGCCGTCGACCATCCGGTAGCGCATGCCGGCCTCGGCCTGCCAGAGCATCGGTTGCTCGCTTGCCGGCCCGAAGATGTACGGCGAGACCAGGACGACCTCGTCCTGGCCGACGTTGTGCCGCACCGCCGCGGAACGGAAGAACGCCGGCGTGGCGATCGACGTCGTCGGCAACCCCCAGGGAATCGCGGTCGCGACGACGGCGCCGACGAGCGCGCTGGCACCGGCCATCATCATCGGCCGCTGCACGGCGATCACCCGGTCCACGAAGACGGCGACCAGCACCGCGGCGCACAGCGCGACACCGATCGAGAGCCGGGCCGGCAGCAGCTGCGACACCACCGGGATGTGGGTCACCACACGCCACGGCATCGGGATGCCGGTGTCGTGACCGTTCACGTGCAGCGACTCGCCGAGCGAGCACACGGCCAGCACCACAGCCCCGATCGCGGCGAGCCGCACGGCGCCGCTGCGCCGCCAGCACCACATCGTGACGGCAACCAACGTGATCACCAGCGGGATGCCGAGATAGCTCGTCCACTCGCTCGAGTTGCCGGTGAATGGCAGCGCGGATCCGTGCGCGCCGAAGCGCAGCAGCATGTCGACCGGGCGGACGAAGTTGGCGAGATCGGCGACGTAGACGTTTTTTGCGTGCGGGCTCGGCGCGTGCCGTCGCCCGAACACCTGCACCACGAGCGGGTAGGCGGCGAGCGGCACGAAGACCGCGCCGGCGAGGCCGAACGCCCGCAGCGCGTACGGCACCCGAGCCCGGATCTCGGTGCGGCGCCGCCAGTTCAGCCCGAGCAGGATCGCGACGGCGATGACGCCGAGCAGCGCCTCGATGAACAGCAGCTCCTCGCCGGTCAGCAGCTGAGCCACCGCGAGCAGGCCAAGCGTCACGCCGCATCGCGCGACCGGCCAGCGCTGCCGGATCAGTGCCTCGTCACCGACCAGCAGCAGCAGCGGCAGCAGCGCGGCGAGCGCGATCTGTAGGTGTCCGCCGGTCGCGTGCGCCACGATCGACGGCGTGAACGCGAACAGCAGCGCGCCGACGGCCGCCGACGCCTGGTGGTCGACGTACCGACGCAGCGCCAGCTGCGCCGCCCACGCCGTCGTCGCGGGAGCGGCGACCAGCAGCAGGTTGTACGTCGTCACCGGCCCGAGCGTGAGCGTCACCGGCGCCATCACCAGCGCCGGCAGGATCACCGCCGTGTTCCACATCAGGTTGGCGCCGTTGGGGTAGAGCGCGAAGTCGGTGTATAGCGGGTTGTGGCCGTGCATGATTGCGTGCGGCACGTACGCGAGCCACCAGATGGCCTGTTCGGGATCGCCGGCGTTGCCACGCCAGGTGTCCTGGTGCAGCAGGCCGTTGCCGAGCAGCAGCATCGACAGCCCGGTCGCGACGACGGCGACGGCGGCTGGCCAGCGCCATCGGCTCGCGGAGCTCAGCCCGAGGCGGTGACGTGCCACAGGTCCACGCCGCCGGACTGCACGTCGGAGCTATGGCCGAAGAGCTGGCTGAAGAACGCGATCACGCGATCCCTGTGGGGCATCGGCGCGACCAGCACGTTCGCCACCTGCCGGGCGTGCAGCTCGCCGACGAACTGGCTGCGCAGCGACGGCGTGAGCTGTACCGGCCTGGTCTGCAGTTTCTCCAGCGTCGTCGCCAGGATGTGGCGGGTGCCGTAGTGCTGGCCGGGGACGATCAACCATCCGTCGACCATCTCAAAGCGCATGCCCGTATTGGCCTGCCAGAGCATCGGGTGCTCCGCGGCGGGCCCGAAGATGTAGGGAGCGATCAGCACGACGGAGCCCTTGGGCACGTACCGGTCCAGCGCGGCTGAGGAGAAGAAGGACGGCGTTGTGACGGTGGTGCTGTGCATGCCGTTGGGCACCAGCGACAGGCCGACCAGCGCGGTCAGCAACGCCCCGCCGAGCCGCACGGCCAGCACCCTGCTCTGCACGATCTCGTCGACGAAGACGGCGAGCAGGATCGCGGCCGCGAATGCGACGGCGAGGGACAGCCGGTCGGCGAGGACGTTGTTGACCAGCGGCACCTTGTCGGCGATCGCCCACGGCATGGGGACTCCGGTGTCGTGGCCGTTGACGTGCAGCTTGGGTCCCAGCGAGCACACCGCGAATATCACCAGCAGCAGCAGCGGGATGACGACGACGAGCCGCCTGCGCCGCGCGACCCAGACCAGCGTGATCACGATGACGAGCAGCAGCGGAATCCCGAGGTACCCGGTCCACTCCGCGGCGTTGCCGGTGTAGGACAGGTTCTGGTTGAGGTGGCTGTTCGTGCCGAAGAGCTGCAGCACCGGCCGGATGAAGTTCATCGCGTCGGTGACGTAGACGGAGGTGTCGTGGGCGCCGGGTGCCCGCCGCGGGCCGCGGACCTGCAGGTAGAGCGGGTATGCGCTGAGGATCGCGAACGTCACCAGGGCCGCTGCCCCCGCCCGCAGCACATGCGGCGTGCGTGGCCCGATCTCGCGCGGGCGGAACAGCATCAGCAGTACCAGCCCCGCACCGCCCAGCAGGGCCGTGATGGCGAGCACTTCTTCTGATGTCAGCAGCTGGCAGGCCACCAGGAAACCCAGCGCGGCGCCGGTGATGACCGGTGCGAACCGCTGGCGGATAACGATCTCGTCGAGGGCGACGATGATCAGCGGGACCAGCGCGAGCAGCACGATGTGCAGGTGGCCGAACGAGTGGATCAGCACGAACGGGCAGAACGCGAACGTCAGCGCACCGACGCCGGCGGCGATGCGGGTGGCGACGTAACGGCGGAACGCGAAGTAGGCGGTCAACGACGTCGCGATCGGCCCGGTGACCAGCAGCGCGTTGTAGCTCACGACCGGACCGAAGACGAGCGTGATCGGCGTGACGAGCACGCCCGGCGTGATGATGGAGCCGTTCCACATCATGTTGACGCCGTCGGGATAGAGCGCCAGGTTGTTGAGGAACGGCGAGTGGGCGGTGGAGACCGCGCGGGCGGTGGCGGCGAGGAACCACATGATCTGCTCGGGGTCGCCCGGGTTGCCCCGCCATGTCGAAGTCGAGGCCTCGAGCAAGCCCCGGCCGAGGTAGCTGACGCTCGCCGCCGATGCGAGCACCAGGATCACCAGATAGCCCAGCACGTCGCGGGCACGCGCCGATCGCCCGGCCGGCGCGGTCGGCGGCCCTGAGACGGCGACGGGCTCGGTGCGCGCGTCGCCGGAGCGGTGCGTCACCGGGTCCGGCCGGGTTACCCGTCCTCGGTCGGCCACCCGCAGATCAGCCGGCGGTCGAGGGCTGATCCGCGTCCGCAGGCAGGCCCGCGCCCACCGAGGCGGCGCGCCACTGCGACCGGGCCGGTATCTTGTCGCGGTCGCACCGCTCGGCATACTTCTGCGCGATCTCGGTGACCTCGGTCAGCAGGCCGTTCGCGAGGGTGACCGGCTCGAGACCCATCTCCAGGAACTGCCGGTTCTCGACGAACAGGTCGTTCTCGGCGTCCTCGTTTCGCGGGTTGTCGACGTAATCGACGGATGCGCCGGTGATGTCCGAGACGATCTTCGCGAGGTCGCGGACCCGGTGCGTCTCGGTCATCTGGTTGAGGATCTTGACCCGCTCACCGTGCTTGGGCGCGTTCTCGATTGCGAGCTCGATGCAGCGCACCGTGTCCTGGATGTGGATGAACGCGCGGGTCTGCCCGCCGGTGCCGTGCACCGTCAACGGGTAACCCACCGCGGCCTGCATCAGGAACCGGTTCAGCACCGTGCCGTAGTCGCCGTCGTAGTCGAAGCGGTTGATCAGCCGGTCGTCGCGCTGCGTCTGCGGCGTCTGCGTCCCCCACACGATGCCCTGGTGCAGGTCGGTGACCCGGACCTTGTCGTTCTTGTTGTAGTAGGCGAACGCGAGCTGATCCTGCGTCTTCGTCATGTGATAGACGCTGCCCGGATTGGCGGGGTAGAGGATCTCCTGCTCGATCCGGCGGCCGTCGTCGGTGCGGATCTCGACCCGCAGGTAGCCCTCGGGGATTTTCATGCCAGCGGTGCCATAGCCGTAGACACCCATCGTGCCGAGGTGGACGACGTGGATGTCCAGACCCGACTCGACGACAGCGGCGAGCACGTTGTTGGTGGCGTTGAGGTTGTTGGTCACCGTATAGCGCTTGTGCCAGGAGCTCTTCATCGAGTACGGCGCCGCCCGCTGCTCGGCGAAGTGCACGACGGCGTCCGGTGCGAACTCGCGCAGCAGCGACAACAGCCGGTAGTAATGCTGGGCGACGTCGAAGCGGTGGTAGTCGATCTCGTTACCGGTGGCCTCCCGCCAGGCCGCTAGCCGCACCCGCATCGGCTGGATCGGGGTGAGGGAGCTGACCTCGAGCTCGTTGTCGATGTTGCGACGGGACAGGTTGTCGACGATGACGACTTCGGCCCCCGCCTCTGACAGGTGCAGCGCCGTCGGCCAGCCGCAGAAACCGTCACCGCCGAGAACAAGAACGCGCATGGGGTGTCTCCTCCTGCGTTGCTGTGGTGTGCCGCTCGGTCGCCGGTATGCCCGCCGTGCGACCGCATGTCGCCCGCGCGACCGGCCGTGGCCACCCACAGGTGCTGTACCGTATGCGGTGGCCCGAGACGTGCGCGGCGCCTACGGCGGTGTCGAAGACAGCAGCCTACCCTGACCAGCCGGCCAGAGTCGGCCAGCTCGGATCACGCGACGGTCAAGGTGGCGCCCGACACACTCGCACGCGATCAACCACGATCCGCTGGAGGACGAGCGCTGAACCAGCAGATGGCACGGTGGTGACCCCCGGACCTCCGCACGGTCACCGCCGGGGCGAGCATCACTACGCACACCGGCTCGAAGTCGCGATGGAGGGCGCGGTCGATCACGCCCTGGATGTCAGCGACATCGAGGACACCGGCCGCACCAGGCTGCGCACGGGCGTGCCGCGCGTCGACGCGACGATCGAGGGGTTCAAGGCGCGGTTCCCGCACCTGCTGCGCTGGCTCCGGCTGATCGGGTACGCCGCGGCCGTCGGCACGGTCGCGTTCGTGGGCTGGCGCGCGAGCCACCGCACGGATTTCAGCCAGCTGTCGTGGCGCTGGATACCGGTCTCCGCTGCCACCGACCTCGTGTACTGGCTCTGCCTCGCGATCGGCTGGTCCGCGGTGTGCGGCGGCCGGCCGAGCCTCGTCGGCGTGGGGCTGTGGTGCAAGACGCAGGCGCTGCGTTACATCCCCGGCGGGTTCCTGGCGCCCGCCGCCCGGGCGACCGCCGTCGCCGGTCGCAAGCGCGACAAGCTGGCGGCGATCATCGGCGAGGCGGTCAATCAGCTCTGCGTCGCGGTCGCGCTTGGCGGGCTGCTGCGAGCCGCTGGCGGTAAGCCGTTCTACGCCGTTCTGGTGGTGGCGCTCGCGGTGCCGTTCGTCCTGCAGCACGTGATGCGTGGCCGTACCAGCCTGACGGTTGGGCGGATCGCGGTGTCGATGTGCTGGTACGTCGTCGCGTTCTCCGCCTACGCCGGGTCGATCTATGCCGCCCAGGCCGCCGTCGGCCCGACGCCGCACGGGTTGCGGATCGCCGGTGCCGGCGTGCTCGCGTGGGCGATCGGCCTGGTGATCGTCTTCGCTCCCGGTGGGGTCGGGGCCCGGGAGGCCGCCTACGTCGGTTTCCTCTCTGGTGCCGGCCTGGCGGTCGGTCTGCCGGCGAGCGGCGCCGTCACCGCTCGGCTGGTCTCGATCGTCGTCGAGCTGCTGGTGTTGGTCGTCGTCGTCGTTCCCTGGCGACGCCGGAGCGCCGCATCGCTGCAGCCGTCGAAAGCCGGAGCCCGATAGAGCAGACCAGTAGGTCAGGCCAGTAGGTCAGGCAGGCTTGCGCGCGATGCACAGCACGGACTGGCCGAACGGCGGCCGGATGAATCGCTCTGCGGCCCGGGTCAGCGGGATCGCGATCTTGTCGAAGATCCACACCAGCTGCTTGCGGGGCTGCTGCACGCCGCCCCGGTGGACGGCGAGCCACCAGCCGATGCCGCCGAGGAAGTTGATCGGTCGCAGCGTCTCGACCCTCAGCCCGGCCTGCTCGACGACGGTGCGCATCATCGCGGGCGTGTACCGGCGGTAGTGCCCGATCTTGCGGTCGAAATCGCCGTAGAGCGCCATGTACGCCGGCACCCAGTGGATCATCACCCCGCCGGGGGTAAGGGCGGCGGCGAGATCGCGAACGGCGGCGGCATCGTCCTCGATGTGCTCGATCACGTTCATCGCGACGATGGCATCGACCGGCTCGATGTCGACGGTGCCGGGCAGCGCCAGGTCAACCACCTCGACGCCGGGTTCGCCGCCGTAGGTCGCGCGCAGGGTCGACAGGCAGTCCGGTGCGGTGTCGCTGAGGACCAGCCGCCGCAGGCCGAGTTTGACCAGCTGCTTGGAGAAGTGGCCCGCGCCGGAACCGACCTCCAGGACCGATCCGGTGCAGTACGGGGCAACGGTGTCCAGTTCCCACCGCCGGTAGGCCGTCGCCTCCGTCACGCCGACGCCGGCCTCAGCGTTGAATCCCTCCTGCTGGCCGACGTTGAAGTCGGCCTGTTCGTGGACTGGAACGTCGGAGGTGTTGCGCCGTCGAGTGTTGCGGCCCATTGCTTAGCTCCTGCTCGTCGAGGCGTTCCGCTCGCGGGCGCGCGCGGTGCGGCGCTCGCGCAGCCAGGTCGAGACGACGACCCGGGTGTAGCGGGCGCCGTAGAACATGTTGCCGCCCTTCTTGCTGTGCCCGGAGATACGGCGCCGCATCACGGTCGGCACCTCGGCGACCCGGTAGCCGTGGCTGATCGCGCCGATCAGCAGCTCGGACGTCTGATACTGCGGCTGCACCTGGGTGACCACGGCCGTGATCTCGGTGCGCATCACCCGCAGCCCGCTGGAGGAGTCGGTGATCTTCGAGCGGGTCAGCGTGCTGATGAGACGGCCGAAGAATGCCATGCCGACGTTGCGCACGTGGTCGGTGTTCTCGGTCGAGCCGAGCTTGCGTGAGCCGATGACGAAGTCGGCCTGATCGGCCTCGAGCAGCGCCACCATCGCCGGGAGATCGGCCGGGTTCCACTGGCCGTCGGCGTCCAGGGTGGCGATGTAGCGCGCGCTGCCTTCGCGGGCGATCCGGTAGCCCAGCCGGAGCGCGACGCCGTGGCCGCGGTTGATCGGGAGCCTGCATACCAGCGCGCCATGGCTGGCGGCGATCTCTGCCGTGTCGTCGGCGCTGCCGTCGTCGATCACCAGCAGGCTCACGGGCACGCCGGCGATCTTCTCGGGCACCTCGTCGACCACCTGGGCGATGTTGTCGGCCTCGTCGTACGCCGCGATCAGGACGACGAGCGGCGCGATGGTCAGGTCGGGGTGGTCGTGGTGGAAGCTGCGCAGCGCCGCGTTGACGACGGCCGGCGTGTCGGCCATCTCGTGCAGGGCGCGGACGTTTCCGTCATCGGGTCGGTGTCCGGCCCTGCTCACTGGTGCCTCACTGCTCGCCTTCGGGCTCGATTGATGGTCGCGGTACCGGCCCCAGCCGAGCGCGCCCGAGCCGACACGCTATCAGCTCGGGCCGGTGGGTCCGGTCGCCCCGAACCTGCGGAATACTCGGGTGTCACCGATGTACTGACGTCGTCACGCCGGAGGACTGCCATGCCGATCGCCACGCCGGAGGTTTACGCCGAGATGCTCGACCGGGCGAAGGCCGGCGGGTTCGCCTACCCCGCAATCAACTGCACGTCGTCAGAGACCGTCAACGCCGCTCTCCGCGGGTTCGCCGACGCCGGCAGCGACGGCATCATTCAGGTATCCACCGGCGGTGCGGAGTTCGCGTCCGGTCCGGGGGTGAAGGACATGGTCATCGGCGCGGTCGCGCTCGCCGAATTCGCGCACGTCGTCGCGGCGAAGTATGCGATCTCGGTCGCCCTGCACACCGACCACTGCCCGAAGGACAAGCTCGATTCCTACGTTCGCCCGCTGATTGCGATCTCCACCGAGCGGGTAGCCGCGGGCAAGCATCCGCTCTTCGGCTCGCACATGTGGGACGGCTCGGCGATACCGGTCGAGGAGAACCTGCAGATCGCGAGCGGCCTGCTGTCCGACTGTGCCCAGGCGAAGATCATCCTCGAGCTCGAGATCGGCGTCGTCGGCGGCGAGGAGGACGGCGTCGTCGGCGAGGCGAACGAGAAGCTCTACACTTCACCCGGCGACTTCCGCCGGACCGTCGAGGTCCTCGGTGCCAACGGCCAGCGCGGGCGCTACATCCTGGCCGCGACGTTCGGCAACGTGCACGGCGTCTACAAGCCGGGCAACGTCAAGCTCCGCCCGGACGTGCTCGAGCAGGGCCAGCGGGTGGCGGCCGAGAAGCTGGGGCTGGGCCCGGACGAGCTGCCCCTCGACCTTGTCTTCCACGGCGGCTCCGGCTCAAACCTCGACGACATCAAGGAGGCGATCTCCTACGGCGTGGTGAAGATGAACATCGACACCGACACCCAGTACGCCTTCACCCGCCCGATCGCCGCGCACATGTTCAGCCACTACGACGGCGTGCTGAAGATCGACGGCGAGGTCGGGGACAAGAAGGAGTACGACCCGCGCAGCTACCTGAAAGCCGGCGAGGCGAGCATGGCCGCGCGGATCACCGCCGCGTGCGAGGCCCTCGGCTCGAAGGGCACCGCCCCCGGAGCCTGACCGCCGCGGTGCCGCCCCCTGCCACCCCGCGCCCTGCGGGAATCCCGCGAGTGGTGAGGTTTGCGGGGTATCCGGCGCGAGAAACCCCGCAAACCTCACCACTCGGCGAGATGGCACGCGGCGAGGGCGTAGGCGCTACTGAGCCGGCGCGGTCTCGCGGGCGCGCAGCTGGCGGAGCCAGTCGTACCAGTCGGAGAGGCCGTCACCGGTGGTCGCCGACACCTGCAGCACCCGGGCGTGGTGACTCACCCTGTGGACGGCGTCCGCGAACTGGTCGAGGTCGAAATCGACGTAGGGCAGCAGGTCGATCTTGTTCAGCAGCACCAGCGAGGCGGTATGGAACATCGTCGAGTACTTCAGCGGCTTGTCGGCGCCCTCGGTCACCGACATGATCACGATCTTCGCGGACTCGCCGAGATCAAAGAGCGCTGGGCAGACCAGGTTTCCGACGTTCTCGACGAACACCAGGCTGTCCGGCGCCGGTTCCAGCTTGCGCAGGGCGTTGTCGAGCATCTCGGCGTCAAGGTGGCAGCCCGAGCCGGTGTTGACCTGGATCACGGGGGCGCCGGTGGCCGTGATGCGGTCGGCGTCCAGGGTCGTCTCCTGGTCGCCTTCGACGACGCTCACCGCCAGCTCGGATCCGAGCTCACGCACGGTGCGCTCCAGCAGGGTGGTCTTGCCGGCCCCCGGGGAGCTCATCAGGTTCACCGCGTGAATGCCGCGGCTCGCCAGCCAGTCGCGGTTCCGCCGCGCCAGGGAGTCGTTCTTGGCGAGGATCTTCTCCTCCAGCGTGATCACCGTGCCCGGTTCGAGGCCGGCGCCGATCCCGGCCCCGGCCGGACCGTGCTCGTGCGGATGGTCGTGCTTGTGCGGATGGTCGTGGCTGTGCGGATGATCGTGCTCGTGCAGGTGGTCGTGCGGATCGACCGACGTCGCCGACGGGTCGATGACGCGGACGTTCTCCTGGTCAGAACAACCACAGGTAAGGCACATCAGCAGACCTCCGCGGAGAGAATTCGTAGCTCCTGGCCACTGGTGACGGCGACGTCGGCGCTGCCGCAGGAGCAGAGCAGCACCAGATCGGATACGCCGAAGTCACGGTCGCACGTCCGGCAGTGCGCCTCGCCGACCGGCTCGCTGATCTCCAGCATGGCCCCGGCGAGGGGAGTGTCCTCTGCGGCCAGCTCGAAGCAGAACCGCAGCGCACCGCTGACGACGCCGGACAGCTGCCCGATCTCCAGCCGGAGGGTCTTCACGTTCGCGGTTCCCGTGCGGGCGGTGACGGCGTCGATCACGCTCTCGGCGATCGACAGCTCGTGCACTCCGGTCACCTTCCTCGGCGGCGCGATCCGTTCATCCACACTAGTGGCACGACTTGTGGACTCGTCTGTTAGGTCGTCGGGTCGGGCCGGGAGCAGCGGCGGCTGCTGCAGCCGCCCGGTTGAGCCCGAAGGGATGTCCCTCGCGAGACGCTTGTCTCTGCCCCGCCTCGCGGGGCAGAGTCGGGTTCTGGCCCGTCTGGTGGGGCAGAGACAAGGCGCGCAGAGACGTCCTCCGACCCCAGCGCGCGGGCGTCGCAGGAGATCCGGACTGCTGGTGCTGGCCGGCATCGGGAGAGGCGGCGCGCTGTGATCGCGGTGTCCGATGCCGTCCAGCAGCACTCCGAACGGGAGATTCGACTGGTGTGCGAACATGGTCAGGCTGCGGGTGCCGGGCGGCGATCGCCGTGCGCCGCGCGCGATCTAGCGGAGAGGTCAGCCCATGTGCCTGGGAATCCCTGGGACCGTCGTCGACGTCGAGGCCGGTTGTGACACGGCGCGGGTCGACGTCGCGGGTCTCGTGCGGGACATCAATATCGCCCTGCTCGAGCCGCGGGTCGAGCCCGGCGAGCACATCCTGATCCACAGCGGCTTCGCGCTGGAACGGATGACGGCCGACGAGGCGCGCGACGCGCTCGAGGTCTTCATCGACGGCGCCGAGCCCTCGACCGGCGGCAGCTCATGACCGCGCCGCAGCGGGTCACGCCCGGCCCGATCCTCTTCGTGCGGTATGCATACCCGCCGAACCGGCACGGGTACTGCGGACCAGCCGACAACCAGAGCTTCTTCGAATACGGCGCGAGCGACGTCGTCGATCCCGGCCTGCGGACTCTCGCCAGCCAGTTCGCCGGCGCCTGGCCGTACCTCGAGCTGATCGCGGGTGCCACCGGCATCCCGGATCCGTTGGATCGACGCGTCGTCGAGGCGTACTGGGTCGGTAACGGCCTGCTCGACTCCGTCGGCGTGCAGGCGCTGGGCGACTCGATGGAGGAGCGGTTCCGCCGCCGCACCGGCCGCCAGTTCCCGGCGCTGGCGCAGAGCGTGGTCGCCGGCGGCGTCCCGCACCACAGCTATCACGTGTTCTGCATCTACCCGTGGGTCGGCCTGCTCGGCGCCGACCGGCACGGCGAGCATGCGCTGCACGTCCTGGACCGGTGCCGGATCCGGTGGGGCAAGGTGCAGCAGGTCATCGGCGACGAGGTCGTCGTCGAGTCGCAGCCGCTGACCTGGGACGGCCGCCGGCTCTCCCTCGGCCCGGCCGGGACCGAGACCGTCGTGCGCTCGGTCGACGGCGTCGGCATGATTACCGAACTCGCCCCGGGTGACTGGGTGTCGATGCACTGGGAATGGGTGTGCGACCGGCTCGACCGGCGTCAGCTGACGGCGCTGCGGCAGTTCACCGCGCGACACCTCTCGCTGGTCAACGACCGGCTGGATCAGCCGGGCGCGACGATCGCGCTCGGCTGACCTGCGCCGGCGGTGCCGGTCGGGACGGCCCACCCGCGGGCAAGGCCCCATTCGATCTGCTCGCCGATCGCGTGCCGCTGCTGCCCTGACCGGCGGAGTGTGACGGTCCCGAATCGACCCTCGACGACGTAGTCGGTGTGCGCGCCGTGGAACCACGCCTCGGTCACCGTGCCACGAAACGGTCCCCGCTCGATCGTCCACTCCGGGCGGACGACGACGTGCGCCGCACCGGTGATCCCCGGCCCGCCGGGGACGGCCACGAGCTCGCCGCCGATTCGCAGCACCAGCTCGGCACCGTCGCCGGTTCCGGCCGACTCGAGGCGAGCGTCGAGGACCGACGCCGCGCCGGTCAACCGGGCCACGGCGATGCTCGCCGGGTGCCCATAGACCCCAGCCGGAGGCGCGAGCTGCGCAAGGTGTCCGCCGACGAGCACGGCGACGCGGTCGGCAAGCGCCAGCGCCTCGCCCGCGTCGTGCGTGGCGTACAGGGCCGCGGCGCCCGCTGCCCGCTGGCGGCGGCGTACCTCGGCCTGGAACGCGAGCCGCTGCTGCGGATCGAGGTGCGCCGTCGGCTCGTCGAAGAGGTAGACGGCGGCGTCGCGGGCGAGCGCCCGGGCCAGGCCCACCCGCTGTTGTTCACCGCCGGACAATTCGGCCGGGCGCCGATGCGCCAGATGTCCGACGCCCAGCTGGTCGAGCAGGGCCGCGGCCCGTGCACGCGCCGCTGGTCGGGCTTGACCGGCTCGGCGCATCGGGTAGGCGACTGTGTCCAGCGCGCAGAGGTGCGGCCAGAGCGCGTACTGCTGGAACACCATGCCCACGGCGCGATGCTCGGGCGGCACGTCGCGCCCCGGGCCGGCGACCTGGCGGCCGGACAGCCAGATCTCGCCAGCGGCCAGCGGCACCAGCCCGGCAACCGCGGCGAGCAGGGTGGACTTTCCGGCGCCGGACTCGCCGAGCACGGCCACCAGCTCGCCCGGAGCGATCGCCAGGTCGACGTCGTCGACCGCCGGCCGGCCGGCGTATTCGACACGCAGCCGGGCGCACCGCAACGCCGGTGTGCGGGCGTCGTCAGCGGGCACCCGCGACCTCCAGCAACGGTTCAGGAACGGCGGCACCGGTCCGGCGGGAGCTCGCCGTGGTGGCCAGCCGGAACAGCCCCCACGCTGCGCCGGCGGCCACCACGACCAGCAGGGTGAGCAGCAGTGCCAGCGCAGCGGTGGGTCCGATGTCGCCAAGGCCCTCGCTGTTCAGCACGGCGACGGCGAGCGTCTGGCTGCCGGTCGAGTAGAGCAGACTCGACATCGTCACCTCGTGCAGGGCGGTCACGAAGACCAGCAGCCAGCCGCCGGCCAGCGCCGGCGCCAGCGCCGGGAGCACCACGGTGCGCACCGCTGTGGGCGGGCCGGCGCCGCTGGCTCGCGCCGCCTGCCGTTCCGCATCCGGCAGCCGATCCAGCGCGCCTGAGATCGGCCGCAGCGCGAGCGCCCACATCTTCGCGAGGTAGGCAAGCAGGATCAGCGTCAGCGTCCCGGCCAGGTAGCGGCCGTAGGCGATCAGCACCGCGACGGCGAGCGCGGAGCCGGGCACCACGAGCGTGAGGGTCGCCACCGCACCGAGCACCCGGCCGCTCCGCCGCTGCCCGAGCATCGCCACCAGGGTTCCCAGCAGCGTCAGGATGCACGCCGCCGCGGCCGCCAGCTCGACGCTGTGCGCCAGCTCAGTGCCCGTCGTCGAGGTCAGCAAACCCCGCAGGTTGGCGAGGGTCCAATTGCCCGGCGTCGGGGAGACACCGATCGCCGGGGTCACGGCCGCAGCGAGCAGGGCGATGCTCGGTAGGCCGACCGCGAACAGCAGATATCCGACGACGCCCGCCACCGCGACCCACGGCCCAGCACCACGATGTCGCATCAACCGCACGGCGGCCGATTGCGGCGTCCGAACGGACCGCAGTCGTGGCGTGAGGACGACGTCGGCCGGCAGCAGGATCACGGTCGCGAGGACGACCAGGCCGAGCGAGAGTGCCAGTGCCTGATCGAACGTCGCAGGATCGCCGCCGAGCGCGACGTCGGCGTAGATCCGGGTGGTGATCGTCGCGAAGCCTGCCGGCGTGCCGAGCACTTGTGGCACGGCGAAGCTCTCCAGCGTCCCGACGAACGTGATCACACCGGCCGCGGCGAGCACGGGGCGCAGCAGCGGCAGGGTCACCGTGGACAGCGCGGTCCATGCCGAGGCGCCGGACATGCGGGCAGCGCGTTCGGTGTCCGGCTGCGCGCGGGTGGCGAGACCGGCGGCCACCAGCAGGTAGACGATCGGTGTGGCGTCGACGACGAGTACGGTCGCGACACCGGCCGGCCCGTAGAGCCCGGACCAGTGCACGCCGGCGACGCTATCGCTGAACCCGGCGCGGCCGTATGCCTGTCCCCAGCTGTACCCGAGCACGAACTGCGGGGTAACCAGGGGCAGCAGGACACCGGCCACCAGAGTGCGCCGCAGCGGCAGTCCTGGCGCGGCGAGCAGCAACGCCAGCCCCGCGCCCATCGGCACGGCGACGGCAGTCACGACCCCGGCCAGCGCCACCGTGTGCCAGGCGACCGTCGCGAGGCCGGGCGTGTGCCAGGCGTGCACGATCGCCTGCCCACCCGCGCTCTGTGCCAGCCGCACCAGTGGGTACCCGACCAGGCCCGTGACCGCGACCACGGCAACCACGAGCGGCCCCCGATCACCGAACCGGGTCGGGTGCCGCCGACGCAGCATCCGCCGTCAGCTCGGGAAGATCGCGGCGTAACGCCGCAGCAGGTCCTTCGATTGACCGGCCAGCTGCGGCCAGGGCGGCGCGACGACCGGACTCCCGGCCGGCATCTTGGGGCCGGGCACACCCGCGGCGGCGGGGTAGGCACCGTGCTGCCCCAGGATCGTCTGCCCGGCGCGGCTCGCCGCGAACGTGACGAACGCATGCGCGAGCGGTGAGAGGTTCTTGCGAGTGGTCACACCTATTGGCCCGTACACGGTGATCGCGCCCGGGCGCGGCCAAACGACCTGGATCGGCGATCCCTTCTTCTGGGCGGCGTAGGCAGCGTTGGCGAGCGCGATCCCCGCCCTGTACGTCCCCTGGGCGACGCCGCTCAGCACCTCGTCGGGGCTGTCGACCTGCTTGGCCCCGTTGCTCTTCAGCCGCTGGTAGAACGGCAGGCCGTAGTCGGGGGCGCTGGCGAAATAGCCGAGCATGCCCAGCGCGGATGCGGCAAAGGTTGGGCTCGGTATCGCGACGGCGTTGCGGTATTTGGCACCGGCGAGGTCCGCCCACGTCGTCGGCGGCGGTGTGCCCTTGTGCACCACGGCGACGAGATAGAGCAGCGCGACGCCGACGAAGTGGTCGGTGCGGTATGCGGCGCCGATCCCGGACTGCGACGTCGGGGGTGTCCACGCTGCGATCAGCCCCTGCGACTGGAAGCCGTACATCGTGAGCGGGTCGCACGCCCAGATCACGTCCGCCCGGATCCCCCCGCTGCGGGAGTCCCCGGCCACCCGCGCGTTCAGCTGCCCGGTCGGCGCGCGGAACACGTGCACGGTGCCACCATGCTGTTTCTCGAACGCGGCGACGACGGCCTGTTCGATCGTGTCGGTTGCGCAGGTGTAGAGCGTCATCGACGACGACGACGAGCCGGTCGCTCGGCTCGAACAGGCCGCGGTGATGGTCAACGCCAGGACGAGGCCGGCGACCGGCAGCCGCACGCGGGATCGCATCGGCGTCACGCTGCTACCGCGACCCCGAGTCGGCGAGCACGCCGATCCGGCGGTCGGGGATGTCGGCGCCGAGGATGAGGCAGCGCCCCGATCCGGGCGCTTCGCGGCCGATGCCGGCCGGCTGAGCGGGTCCGGCGGACTGACCGGCGGGTCCGGCCAAGCCGTGATGGGCTACCGGCCGCCGAGCGCCGTGCGGTGCCGCACTAACGGGCCAGCTGTCCGGGTCCCACCGGTTCGGGGCATCGGTCAGCCCGAGCAGGTAGGTGACGGTGCAGTCCAGCGCGACGGCGAGTTCCGGCAGCTTGGCGACGTCGACCCCCGTGCCGTGCTCCAGGCTGGACACCGTGCGGTTGGTCGTCTGGACGCCGATGCGCCCCAGCCGGGTGACCACCTGCTGCTGGGTCAGTCCCAGGTCCCGGCGTCGTAGCCGAATTCGTTGGGGCACGACCAGTTGACGGCCCGACCATGCCTCACCCACTGCGCTCATCCGCATCGCCTCCGGTGATCTGCACAGTGCACACTGGCAGCGATGGGGAAGTCCGTCAATCACCGATTACGGTGAACCGTCATTCGCCGGACGGGTGCACGGCTGCGGCCGCGACGGCGCCCATGTCGGCGAGCGCGAGCACTTCGTAGCGAGCGAAATTGAAGACCGGCGAGCGTGCTAGCAGCCGCTCGAACTCCTCGTGGCTATCGACCTCGTAGATCCAGGCGCCGCCGTGCGCGCCGACGATGTGATAGCGGGCGAGCACCTTGCCATCGCGCTCGAGGGTGGACCCGTAGTCGGCCATGTTGCCGATCGCCCGCGCCATCTCCTTCGACAGCAGGGCGAGCTCGATCCGCCACAAGACGAGAAACTTCACGCTCTCTCCTTCGTTTTCCTCGATTCGGCGCCGCTGCGCGCGCAGCATGCATCGGGTGTGGCCCACAGCCTGCCATGCGACGACGGCGCCCCGGCGTGTCGCTACCGCCGAGGCGGCACGGGGCGGGTGATACTGAAGGTTTCAGTGGGGCTCTTGTGAAAACGCGCCGAGGGCCCTAGGTTTGGCCTCGGCCGCGCAGAGCGGCCCGTCCAGGCCGTTGCACGCCGAGTTCCGCCTCAGCGACCGGGCGACCAGCGATACCAACGAGGGCGGGAGCAGGGAAGACACGGTCCGGCCACCAGCCAGCTGGCCGATCCGAGTGCCGGCGCAGCCCGGGCCAGTCCGGGCTCTTGATGGGTC
This sequence comes from Pseudonocardiales bacterium, assembly GCA_003244255.1. GTDB lineage: Bacteria > Actinomycetota > Actinomycetes > Mycobacteriales > QHCD01 > QHCD01. The sequence goes on from QHCD01000053.1 coordinate 29,833, forward strand.
ACGCGGTGGGGAAGCCGTTCGTGACCCCCCGCGCCGGTTCGGGGCGCAGTGCGGGCTCGGACGGGCCTTGGACGGATCCAGATGCAGGTCAATCGTGCCTGCAGGTTGATCTCGTCGTGCTCGCGTCCGACCCGCCGTCTTCGTAGGCGTTGGGGAAGGACCTGTCCATGTTCGGACAGACTGTGCTCGAACGGCGTGGGCTCGATCAGCGTCGGCTCGACCGGCGTGGGCTCGACCGGCGTGGGCTCGACCGGCGTGGGCGCCGCCTGCGACGCATCCTCGGCGCGGTCGGCGTCACGGCTGCCATGGTGATCGGTGAGGTTGCGCTGGTCGGCACCGGCTCGGCGAGTGCCGACCCGGCTGCGAACGACTGGTATCGGCTGCGCATGTGTGAGTCGAGCGATACCTACTCGATCGACACCGGCAACGGTTACTACGGCGCGTATCAGTTCGACCTGCCGACCTGGCGCAGCGTTGGAGGGCAGGGCTACCCGAACCAGGCCGCGCCCGCCGAGCAGGACTACCGCGCCCTCTACCTCTACCGGATGCGCGGCTGGGAGCCGTGGACGTGCGCCCGGATTCTGGGCCTGCACCAGGACCGCGACGGCGGCTCCGGTGTGGTGCCTCCGCGCGGTGGCAACCCGAATCCGCCCGCGCCTCCTGCGCCTCCCGCGCCACCGGCGCCACCGGCGCCACCCGCTCCGCCAGGGTCGGCGGCACCCGCATGGCCCGGTGTGCAGTACTTCTACGGCGACTACAGCGCGAACCTGCGCACCTGGCAGCTGCAGATGCGCAACCGCGGTTACCCGTTCGTCGGGACCGGCTATTTCGGTGACAAGACGCTGAAGTATGTGAAGGTCCTGCAGGCAAGGAATGGATTGTGCGTCTGCGGGTTCATCGGCCCGAAGACATGGAAGGCGGCCTGGGACGGCCGCTGATCGACACCGAGCGCACAACGCTCACGGCACACTGCGGGGCCCGGGCCAGAAGACGGCGCGGGCCCCGCAGCCGTCGGACACGGGGTCGAGGAACAACGGAACAGCCATTAGCGGCGAGAATAATCTTGCGAGCGGTCAACCTGTTCTCGCGGAGCGCACACACTTGCTGCAGCCTGTTGCGTTGAGCTTCAGGAAGTGAGCCCGGCTCCTCTCCGGACGGTGAGCGGCCGGGCTTCGCGCTATTCACGGCCGGTCAACGTCCTGGGAGATAGTGATCGCGTCCATGCGTTCTTGCCAGGGTCCGCTGGCTGACGAGCACCGGGCGAAGGCATCGGCGATCCAAAGAAGCGGATCACCGTGCGGTGGCATGTGGTCGTAGAGGAAGGCATCGCTGCGCTTCGCGTGCTGACACGGGACAAGTGCCGTCCGTTGACTCGGCACAAATACCGCCGACTCCAATTCACCGACATCAGTGCCTGTGCTCGGTTGTGGCCGGATTCGGGCGGCGGCCAGCGAGGATCGGGGTGCCGACGCTGAGCCCAGCGAGGAGCCACCTGGACCGCGGACGAGATCGTCTAACGGCGTGGCGTGATCAGGGTGACCCTCGTGCCCTGTCCGGGTTGGGACCAGATGTCGACGGTGCCGCCGAGTTCGGTGATGCGGGCCGTGACGCTCTGCGCCAGGCCATAGCCGGCTGCTCGGGCGCCGGGGGTGAACCCGGTTCCGTGGTCGCGGACGACGAGCTCGACCGAGTCTTGATCGTCGGGCCGGGTCGCTGGGATGTTGGACAGTGACACGGTGACCTGGTGGGTGTGGGCGTGTTTGATCACGTTGTTGAGTAGTTCGCGGACCGCGTCTAGGGTAGCTGGCCATGCGGGGACTTCGGCGGTCCCGGTGAGATCGACGACCTCGACCGACAAGGTCGGGAACTCCGCGCTCAGGTGCTCCAGTTGGGTGAGCAGCGTGGCGGGCATCGGACTCTGGTCGGAGTCGGCCAGCAGCGCACGAAGCTGGACTGCCTCGTGAGCGGCTAGCTGACGTGCATGACTGTGATCGTTCGCGTGGCCGGCTGCCAGCGCCTCCAGGGTCTGCAGGACCGAGTCGTGCATCTTCCGGAATTGCGTGGCCCGCTCCCGCAACGTGGCCCGCTCTCGTTCGTGCTGCAGGCTGGTGAGCCGTTGCAGTCGGCTGGTGGCCGCGAGCGCACGCAGGACCGGGGTAATCAGGGCTGCGAACAGGTAGAAGGTTGCGACGCTCACGCCGTTGATGAGTACGCCCGCCGCGGCGTGATGGGTCAGTGCGGGTGTTTGACTGAGCAGGTAGGCGCCGATGAGGAGCGCGGTGCCGGCCACAGTCCGCCGTCTGGCTGTTCTGCACAGGGCCAGCGCGACGGCGGAGCCCTGGATGAACGGCAGCATCCACAGCAGCGGCATCCCGACACGGCCCGAGGCGGGGCAGTCGAGTGCGAGTACGACTATCCCTCCGCAGCCCACCGCGGTGTCGACCCACGCGTGCCAGGTTTGCATCCCGAATCGTCGCCACGCCCCGACCGTGATCAGCACCGACTCGCCCGTGGCTACCGCGAGAACCGTGCCCGCGACTGCGCCGTTACGGTAAGCGTTGCCACCGGCCACCGTGATCAATGCTTGTAGCAGCAACTCACCGCGCAGCAGCGCCCACACCACCAGCAGAATCTGGTCGACCTGCTCGACCTCATCATCGGACAGATGCACCGCACGCCGACCAGCAGCGGTAGTTATGCCGATGCGCCGCCACGGCGATACGTCCATCATGGATGTCATGACCTCCGCCGGTGGAGCTGTCGTGGCCATCATCGCCGACACGGCGCTGGCCCGTAAGGGCCTGACGTATTTCGCTGACGCGGCCGGGGTCGGTGTTGTGGACGCGCAGGACGCCCCGGAGATTGTGCTGCGCGCCCCGGAAGCCGGTTCGGAGGTCGATGCCGCGGTGCACATCGTCGTGGGTATCCGGTCGGTCAGCATCGAGCAACGCCACCCTCCGACCATCGCGGTCGTCCAAGCCGCTGCGCGGATGGTCGACGAACTGCTCACGTCCTGGACCGTCGAGGATGACTGACAGCGCCGGGTCGGTGCCCGTGGCGGTGCTCGTGGTGGAAGACCACCCGGTGTTTCGGGAAGGGTTGAGCCGCACCGTACAGGAAGATCCGAGCCTGCATCTGATCGGCGCGGCAGCCTCGGTCGAGCGCATCGACTGGCGTGCCCTGTCCGCGGCCGGTGCGGGCGTGGTTGCGCTGCTGGATCTCAACCTGCCGGGTGTCTCCGGCGCTGCGGCGGTACGTCAACTCTGCACCACCGGAGTCCAGGTGCTGGTCGTGTCCGCGCAGGAGACCCGCGACACCGTCATCGATGCCCTCGCCGCAGGCGCTCTCGGCTATCTCACCAAGTCCAGCGACGCCAGCGAGATCCTGCGCGCGATCCACCTGGTTGCTGCGGGGCAAAGCTACATCTCACCCACTCTCGCCTCGTTCCTGCTCGCCGCCGACCACGCCAACTCGCCGGCCGAGCAGCTGACCGGGCAGGAACGACGGGTCCTTGCGCTGCTCGCCCGCGGTGAACGCGACCTGGACATCGCCGCGCACCTGAACATGTCGATCCGGACCGTCCGTACACACCTGGAACGAATCCGCGACAAGACCGGCCGCCGCCGCCGCGTTGAACTCGCGCAACTGGTCGCTACGACTGATGAGGACGCCACCGGTCCGAGACGTCGCTGAACCGATGATCTCGACCGCACACGTGTCCTCGCATCGGAGCGGTTGTGGGTATTTCCGCCGAGTACACCAGATCGAAACGGCGCTACGGTCACCATCACGATCCGCGACCACCGTTTGGGGCTGGCCAGCCGCTGTGCCGACAGGACCGCTGCCGCCCGCGACGTGCCCGTAAACGAGAAGGAACAGACGATGAGCAGACGATCACGACTATGCGTCGCTGTGATGGCGATCGTGGTGCCGTCCACGTTCCTGGCGGCGTGCGGAGGAGGCGGTGGCGGGAACGGCGGCGGCGGCGGGGGTCGCTGCTCGGATCCCAATCCGAGCAACCTTGCCCTGACCTTCGCGGCCGTCGTGTGCGTGACAGGTCAGGCGAGCGTGACCCAAAGCGACGGGTCCACCGAGCTGAAGGTCCGGGTGATGATCACTAACAAGGACCCCAACGAGTTCAACGTCACCACCAGCGACTTCAAGGTCCTCGACTCGGCAGGGCACGACACTGCAGTCGATCCAGCGACGAGCAACAGCCGCACCGGGTCCAGCGACTGCGTCTACCAGCAGCCAACCGACAACGGCTGGCCCGTCAGTCCGGGAGCGTCGTTCACCGTGCCTGGACCGATCTGCTTCAACCTGCAGCCCGGCCAGCAGCCCCACCAACTGGTGTGGCAGGGCGACGTCGCAGTAACTCTGAGTTGAATCGAGGACCGACCGATGCCTGACGGGAACACTCCATTCACAGGAGGATCTGGGCCGACCTGGAACGACGCCATGATGTGGGGTGAAGCCCGCAGGTTCCAGGCGAACAACCCCAACTATATTCCTGGGCCGGGTGAGCCCGACTTCTTCGGCCGGCGACCCCCGCCCACCCCAGAGGAACTGGGCGAACAGGCGGCGTACCGGCGCGGTGTTCGCTGGATGATGATCTGCCCACTGATCGGGATCATCCTCCTGCGGACAAAAGCCAAGACGCCTCGGCAGGCGCTCAGACCTGCCCTCTGGACTGCGCTGGCATTCATCTTCGGGTGCTACACCGTCTCCGACCTAGTTCGGGGTGACCTGATCGACCTGCCGGTCGCTCTCGCCATAGCTGCCGTCGCGACCTGGCGGGCGTGGCGCAACGTCAATCGACTCGGAGCGAAGACGGCAGCCCACGAGCAGGTGGTGCGATGAAACGACTCACAGCCATAGTGGCTGCAATCGTTCTCGTCGCAGCCGCCGCCCTCGTCGTTGTTCACCTGGTCGGAGCCGGCCACTCGGGCAAGGCAACCACTTTCACCGGCGCCGACGTTCCGCCGCTCGTCGGCCAGTCACGGCGTCTCGGCGACCTACCGCCAGACCGGAGGCTGTCCGTTCAAGTCCTCCTGGCGACGCCCGTCAACCTGCGCCCGGCGGAGGACTTCCTTCGTGGCAGGAAGCTTGCGGTGACCGACCTCCCCCAGGTGGGTCTCGTGCTGGTGACCGGGACGGTCCGGGCACTGAACGCCACCTTCGGTGTTCGCCTCGACAACTGGCAGTACCCACCGACCGGTGAGATATTCTACGCTAATGACCGCCCAGCCACCCTGCCGTTCAGGATCGCCGGCATCTTCGGCCTCGACAACGCCGTCCGCCTCAAGCCGCTCTCGTCAGGGCCATGTAACTCCTCCTTAGCTCATCTACAGGTCTGTACTGCTGGTCGTTCGGCGGCGCAGCTGCGCGCGGCGTACAATGCCGACATCCCGGGTATTGATGGCGCCGGTCAGCGTGTCGCCGTCTACGCGCAGGGTGGTTTCTCGATGGATAACATCAAGGCATTCGATCAGGACATGGGACTACCTGATCCGCAAATTAATGTTCATAGCTTCAGTGGCCCGTTGATGCTTCCGCCTTCGCACGACCCGTATTCCGCCCCGGTCCCGGGAGCGGGACCTAGCAACCCGCCGAGCGGTGACGGCTCTGAGTCTGAGGCCGAGCTAGACATCGAGGCCGTCCACGCCATGGCGCCGGGGGCAGTCATTGACGTGTACCAGATGGCACCTGACGGCCCCGATGGGGGCGTTGGCATTTTTCTCCTTGCGGCCGCCTGGTTCCACGAGCACGTCGCCTCCATCAGTTGGGGCACCTGCGAAACTGATCTCGGTGTCAACAACGCGGCCAGGTACGCCGACCTGACTAACCGGATCGTTACCGGGTTTCAGATGTCCATCTTTGCAGGCTCGGGCGACACCGGCAAGTTCTGTCAGAGCTCAGCTAATGGGGAACAAAACCAGCTGGGGGTCAATTACCCGGCGAGCGCCCCGTCCGTCACGGCCGTCGGCGGAACGCACCTCGACCTAAAGCAGAACGGCACCCTGAACTCTGAGCAGGCCTGGGATACCCCTAATAGATACCAAGGCACAACCAACAAACATCAGGCTTCGGGAGGCGGTGAGTCACTGTTCCCCCGGCCTTCGTGGCAAACCGGGGCGGGCGCGTCGGCTGGTATGCGGCGGATGGTTCCCGATGTAGCTGCTGACGCAGACCCCAGCGGTGGGCTTAGGGTATATCAACTTGGCAGGGTGGAGGTTGGCGGAGGAACGAGCCTGGCAGCGCCGCTATGGGGGGGCGTCGCGGCACTGTACGACCAGTACGCCGCGAACAACCACGCGCCCCCTCTGGGTCTGGCCAATCCTCTGCTGTATCGGATCGCGAGCCAGAATGACAGACCGCTACTCGACGTAACGACCGACCAGAACGGCGGTCCCGACCTGGCTGGTCACGCCGGGCAGGGGTGGGACCCAGCAACCGGTCTCGGCACGCCCAACGCGCAGGTGTTGATACAAGACGGCGTCGGGCGACCACCTCTCGACATCCGCAAGGTCGACTGGACCCAGTTCACCCTGCCTGCGGGTACGTGCGGATCAACCGGGCCGGTACAGTTGCACGACGCGGAGGCGACCGTGACCCCGCCGGGTGGCTACAGGGGATTTCCGACAGTCAAGGCCATCTTCTACAACGACCTGCCCGGCGGGCCCGGCCCCACATACGGCGACCTAGCCGGCGACGGACGAATCCAGGCGGCCTTGGACATAGGGTGTGACACGGGCGGCGGCACAGCCGGCAACGACCTCGGTGACACGCTGTTCGTCTATAGCGTCACGCCCGAAAACCAGGTGCTGTTGCTCGGAACGCTTCCATCGACGAATCGGGACGCTTTGGGCTGCCAGGTAACCGGCTCTTTGGACAACGTCAAAGTCGTGTTAGGCGCAGTCACGGCTGACGAGCACTACCACAAGGCGGGAGATGCCCTGGCGAACGCCACTGGAGTCGAACATCACGTCTGGCCGTGGACGGCCAACGGCGGTTTCGCACCGCCACCCCAACCCGCTCCGACATGCCAGCCCGGGCCCCCAACCCAGACAACCCAGCCGTCTCAGCCGTCCCCTGGCCCAGTGCAAGGAGGCGGCGCGAACTGCGACGGCATCTCGGTCTTCGACTACGAGCAGGGGGACCAGTGCTCCAACATCGGCGGGCTGCTCAACGCAAACGGGGTCCAACTGACTGTGGGCGACCTAGCGTCGGGCACGAGCGGCGACGGACGACCGGAACTCTGCGCGCGTGTTACGGGGACCAACACCACGACGACCGAGTCGTTACTCACGACCTTGGGGTTCTATCTCGAAACGGTCGGCCCGGGACCAGGCGTCCCGCTAGACAAGAATGGCGTCACCGTGAACCTGCAGAATCCGATCGGCGGGACACTCAACAAGCTTGCCTATCTGGTCGCGGGAGCCTCGGGAAGCGGGACCGTCTGTTTTGCCGCCGTTCCCATCGCGCCGGGCCAGCAGGTGTTGATCATCTACACGCCGGCTGCCCAGGGTCGCTCGATCTGGGTGAAATGACCAGGCCCAAGAACCTGGCTGGAGCGTGGCTCAACCGGGCGGGCATAACCTGACAGACACCGAGGCGGGGATCGCCATGGGGTCAGGCCCGTGTTACAAGCCGAACCGATCGGGACGACCAACAACCGTTCCGCCGATCGGAACCGCCATGATCTTGGTCGTTCCACAACGGGAACCTTGGGTTCTCGCGGTGATCGCAACGCCTGACTGAGTGGGGGTGTTGATCATCCGGTTCGCTAATCACATGATCACGGATAACGTGCAGGTGTTCTGGACTGAGCTGCAGCGTGGCGAGTTCATCAGCGATGCGGCGGTGGCGGCGGGCACGTATCGCAAGCAAGGCACTCGATGGGTGGTCGCCAACGGCGGTGTCCGTCCTCGTGGTGGGCGTGGCCTGAGGGGCCGGTGTCTGTCGTTCGTCGAGCGGGAGCAGATCGCGATCTCTTGCGCGGCGGGCGGGTCGGTGCGGACGATCGCCGCGCAACTGGGTCGGAGCCCGTCCACGATCAGCCGGGAGCTGCGGCGTAACCGGGAGGCCGGCGGCGGCTGCCGGGCGAGTTCGGCGCACGCGATGGCCTACCACCGCGCGTCGCGGCCCAAGCCGGCGAAGCTGGCGGTGAACATGGCGCTGCGGGAGAAGGTCGAGCAGGATCTGGAGAAGTAGTACTCGCCGGAACAGATCACCGGCCGGCTGCTCGTGGAGTTCCCCGACGACCCGGAGATGTGGGTGTCAGCCGAGACCATCTACCAGTCGCTCTACGTGCAGTCCCGTGGTGCGTTGCGCCGCGATTTAGCGGTGTGTCTGCGCACCGGGCGGGCGCTGCGGCGTCCGAGCCGCAAGGTCGGGCAACGCAAGAACCGCATCCCGAACATGATCAATATCGCGGAACGTCCGGCTGAAGTCGAGGACCGGGCGGTGCCTGGGAACTGGGAGGGGGATTGATCATCGGTAAGCGCAACCAGACCGCGATCGGGACTCTGGTCGAACGGCAAACCGGCTACACGATGTTGCTGGCATCTGCCCAACGGTTACAGGCCCGAGCAGGTCCGCGACGCTCTCGCCGCGAAGATCCAGACGCTGCCCGACTCGCTGCGCCTATCGCTGACCTGGGACCAAGGACCGCAGATGCGCGACTGGGAACACGTCTCCATCGACGCCGACATCGACATCTACTTCTGCGACCCGCACTCACCCTGGCAGCGCGGCACGAATGAGAACACCAATGGCCTGCTGCGCCAGTACTTTCCGAAAGGTACCGACCTGTCGATTCACTCCGCCGAGGACCTCGACTGGATCGCCCAAGAGCTCAACGACCGACCCCGCAACCGACTAGCGTTCAAGAAGCCGATCGAACTCATCGGCGACCTGCTGTTGCAATGACCGCCAGGATCCGCCCGCCGATCCGCGTACGGGCCGGTCGCGCCTCGGCGTCGGTGTCGTCGCGGCGGTCGGGTCTCGCAGTGGTCGTAGCCCGTCGATAGCCCCGGCGGTGAACGCGTAGCGGCCCAGGCAGTCGAGGTGCGCGTGTCCGAGCGGGGAGAGCCGGGCGACGTCCTCGTCGCGGACGGGGAGGTCCTTCGCGCGCAGGTCATCGACGATCGGGTCAAGGTAGCGGGTGTTCCATAGCACGACCCCCCGGACACAGGTGTTGAATGCAGGCATGACGCAGTTCTCGAACCTGATGCCCGAACCCTCGGCGACGCTGTTGCCGGAGAGCCCCGACGCCGCGGCCGCGCTCGCGCGGGCCGGGGACGATCCGGCTGCCGCCGTCGCGAATTTCCCCACCTACAGCGCGGCATGGGCCGTCCTCGCCGACCGCGCGTACGACGACGGCCGCGTCGTCGACTCATATGCCTACGCGCGGGTGGGCTACCACCGCGGCCTGGATTCGCTGCGTCGCGCGGGTTGGAAGGGCTTCGGGTCGGTGCCCTGGTCACACCAGCCGAATCGCGGCTTCCTGCGCTGCGTTTTCGCGCTCGCGCGGGCCGCCGGTGCGATCGGCGAGGCGGACGAGGCCGCTCGCTGCTCGGAGTTGCTCACCGAGTGCGACCCGGGTGCGGCCAGTCATCTGTCTGGACAGACCACCGGTTAGACCACCCGCATCGTCAGCACCGAGAAGCCGGTGCCGGACAGGGTCGGCATGGTCACTGGCGCGGCCACCTGGATCCGGTGTCCCGATCCGAGCCCGCGCCAGGCGTAGGACCGCATCGAGCCGCCGGATGCGTCGAGGAGTGCGCCGACGTCGCCGTGGTGGTCCCCGTCGAGATCGCCGGCGTAGGGCATCAGCCGGGTCGAGTCCCAGCCGGTGCCCGCCCACAGCAGGACCTTGCCCGCGGGTGTGGGCGTCGCCCCTGCGCTGCCCATGGTCGGCCAGCCCCAGAGCTGCTCGAGGCCCGGCGAGGGGCTGACGAAGGCAACCATCTCCGGCTTGCCGTCGCCGTCGAGATCGGTCGCCATCGGCTGCACCGTGTCGACCGACCAGCCGGCGACGACGCCGGTGCGGATCAGTGCCGGGCTCGCCAGCGAGTGACCACCGAGTGAGCGCCAGTACCAGCCCTGCACCAGGCTGCCGCCGCGGTCGTAGAAGGCGATCAGGTCGTCCTTGTGGTCGCCGTCGAGGTCGCCCGCGAACGGCCGCAGCCTGCTCACCGACCACTGGCCCTGCGCGGCGAGCGGAACAAGCGGCCCGACGGACGGGAGCCCAGGGCTCGACGTCGAGGCGAACGCGACGATGCCGAGCCAGTCCGACCGGTAGTTGACGAAGGCGACCAGGTCTTCGCGGCCGTTGCCGTCCAGGTCGGCCATCGTCGTGCGGATGGTGGTTGCCGACCAGCCGGAGCGCACTGCGCTGTTGAGCAGCACCGGACCGGTCACCGAGGGCGTCGATGTTGTCGACGTCGACCGCCAGACGTAGGTCGAGATGCGGCCGTTGCCGCCGTCGTAGAGGGCGACGACGTCGGCCCTGCCGTCGCCGTCGAGATCGCCGACGCTGGGTCGCAGCTTGCCGAGGCTGAGCGTGTTGCCCTGCCACACCAGCACGCCGGTGCCGGTGCCCATCGGCTTGCCGGCGACCGAGACCGACGGCCAGATCCACAGCTGCGTCGAGGTCGGCCAGTGGGAGACGAACGCGGCGAGATCGGCCCTGCCGTCGCCGTTGAAGTCACCGGTCAGCCGGGCCGCCGCTGCCGGTGCCGGCGCTCGCGGCGGCGACGGGGGCGGTGGTGGTGGCGGCGGAGGTGGTGGCGGCGGTGGTGGCGGCGCCGCGAGGCCGTACGGCCGGGTCGCGGCGAGGTAGTCACCGTAGTAATAGGAGTCGTGGTAGCCGACCGGCACGCCGTCCTGCTGCGCGTCGAGGATCTCGGCGTGCCCCGGGCTGCTCCAGTAGGCGAACAGGCCGACATGGTGGATCGACGCCGCCGTCGACCCGAAGAAGAGCAGGTCGCCCGGCTGCAACTGGCTGGCCGTGACCCGGTACTGGTCGGTGGCGGCGTACTGTGCGGCCGAGTTGTGCGGCAGGCTGAGGCCGGCCTGCTGGTAGGCCCGCATCGTCAATCCGGAGCAGTCGTAGGTATTGGGTCCCGCCCCGCCCCACTGGTAGGCCTTGCCGATCTGGGTCGTCGCCCACGACAGCGCCGTCTGACCCCTGGTGGCGGCCGAGGCGGTGCTCGGAACGGCGAGCACGAATCCGGCCAGCACGGCGGCGATCGCGCCGAGCCGCCCGGTGACCGTCCATCGACGCGGCGGTTGACCCGGCCGATCGTCCACTGCGGGCACGGAGGGCTGCACGGACATCTGCACGGCGCACAGCTCCCAACCGGACCGGTGCCGCACCCGCGACAACCTGTCGTTCCGTCGGCGTGTCGTACACCGAACGTGACCGGGATTAAGGTATAAGAGAAAGTTTCATCTGTCACCTCAGTCACTCGCATCTCTCGTGCCACGACGGTGCCGGCGGGTTACACCTGCCGGTAGATCGACCACACATCCGGGTCGCACCACCAGGTGCGCCTGGTCTGCGGTCGGGGCTGTGCCACGCCGTCGATCACCAGCCGGGCTGGCTCGCAGCTGACGGTGACGGCGCGACCTCCGACCAGCCGCCGCAGGCCACGGATCGAGCGCAGGGTGCCTTCGCGCCGGCGAGCGGTCCGGGCCCGCACCCGCCCCCCGTTGGTCTCGTCGATCGAGGCGTACACGAGCAGCCGCTCGATGTGGGCGTAGACAAGTTCCGCGTCGTCGACATGGGCGCGCACGCCGAAGGTGTCGCCCTCCCACGGGGTGAGTTCCGCCTCGTCCAACAGCACGTCGCCGTGGTCGTCGCGCACGAGTGCTACCGGCCGGACCGGTGCGGTGAGGATCTCGTCGGCGGCGGCGTCGGGATCGGCGGCACAGCCGAGCTCGGCCGCAATCGCATCGGCGCCCGAACGCACCAGTCCCAACGGGGTATCCGCGAGTTCGCCGAGTCGCCACAGCGTCCGGGTCAGCGCGTGCAGGCCGGTCGTGTCGGCCGACACCGCGAGACGCCGGCCGTCGGCGCCGGCGAGAACCCGCTCGATCACGGCCCGCTCGGCCGGTACGGATAGCCGCTCGACGTCGGCGTGCCGGTGCAGCGCTGCGACGACGTCGTCGTCGGGGACGGCATCGCCGATGACGAGGAGCAGCAGCCGCACGTCGGCTACCCTCTCACCGGCGCCCGCGGGGCAACCAGCGGTGCAGCAACCCGACCGACGGAGTAGAGCTCGATGCCGGCAATCGTCATCATCGGAGCCCAGTGGGGTGACGAGGGCAAGGGCAAGGTGACCGACGCCCTCGGCGGCCGGTCGGACATGGTCGTGCGGTATCAGGGCGGCAACAACGCCGGTCACACCGTCGTCACGCCGGCTGGCGAGAAGTTCGCGCTGCGCCTCATTCCCTCCGGAATCCTCACCGCCCGGACGACCGTCATCGGTAACGGCGTCGTCGTCGACCCGGCGGCGCTGGCCGAGGAACTCGGCGAGCTCGACGCGCGCGGCATCGACACCTCCGGTCTGGTCATCTCGGCCAACGCGCACCTGGTGATGCCGCACCATCGCGCGCTGGACAAGGTCACCGAACGGTTCCTCGGCAAGGCCAAGATCGGCACCACCGGCCGCGGAATCGGGCCGGCATACGGCGACAAGATCGCCCGGATCGGTATCCGGATGCAGGACCTGCTGGATGAGAAGATCCTGCGGGAGAAGATCGAGGCCGCGCTGCAGGAGAAGAACCAGGTGCTGGTCAAGCTCTACAACCGCAAGGCGCTGTCGATCGACGAGACCTTCACCGAATACTTGCGATTCGGCGATGCCTTGCGGCACCGCATCATTGACACCGGCCTGCTGATCAACCGGGCCCTCGATGTGGGCCAGCTGGTGGTCTTCGAAGGCTCGCAGGCGACCATGCTCGACGTCGACCACGGCACGTATCCGTTCGTGACGTCGTCGAACGCGACTGCCGGCGGCGCGTCGGTGGGTGCCGGCATCGGCCCGAAGCGCCTGGACCGCATCATCGGCATCGTCAAGGCCTACACGACGCGGGTCGGGTCGGGGCCTTTTCCGACCGAGCTGTTCGACGCGTCGGCCGACTACCTGCGCAAGACCGGTGGCGAATACGGCGTCGTCACCGGGCGCGAGCGCCGGTGCGGATGGTTCGACTCGGTGGTCGCCCGGTACGCCAACCGCGTCAACGGCCTCACCGACTTCGTGCTGACCAAGCTCGACGTGCTCACCAGCCTCGACAGGGTGCCGATCTGCGTGGCCTACGACGTCGACGGGGAGCGGTGCGAGGAGATGCCGATGACGCAGACGGAGTTCCACCACGCGCAGCCGATCTACGAGTACCTGGACGGCTGGTGGGAGAACCTCTCCACGGCGCGGACGTTCGCGGACCTGCCGGTCAACGCACGTGCCTACGTCGAGCGGCTGGAGGAGCTGGTCGGCGTGCAGATCAGTGCCGTGGGAGTCGGCCCCGGGCGGGAGCAGACCTTGGTTCGGCACGAGCTGATCTGATCAGATCGCCTCGCGGGACGCCGATCCCGCGAGCGCCGCGCGTGCTTCGATACCTGTGTCGGGGAAGTCGGTGAACAGGCCGTCGATTCCCATCCGCAGGAAGGCGAGCTGCTCGGCGACGGCGTTGCCATGGGCGGACGGATCGGTGCCGACACCGAAATCGGCTGGCAGATAAGCGTTCTCGTTGCGAAACGTGTAGGCGTGCACGGCCAGTCCGGCGTCGTGGGCGCGGTCGACGAAGGCCGTCGGCCGATCGAGCTGGCCGTCGGCGCGGCGCGGGATGAGCAGCGGCTTTGCCGGACCGACGGCATCGGCGTACGCCGCGATGTCGGCGAGCGATTCGGCCGCTTCGACGTCGAGCAGGAGCACGAACGGCACGGCCAGCCTGCTACGCAGCCGCCGCAGGGTTTCGGCCTCGAAGCACTGCACCACCAGCGGCACGCGTGGACTGCCACCGAACGCGTGGTTCTCCAGGGTGCGGACGAACGCGCGCTCGAGCGGCTGGCCGATGTCGCGGAAATAGCGCGGGTGCTTCAGCTCCGGATAGACACCAATCGGCCGGCGCCACCGGCGACTCTCCCACCGGGCGAGCTCCAGGATCTCGCCCAGCGTCACGATCCGGTAGCGGCCGTCGCGAGCGCTGCCGCGCAGTGCCGGCAGCCGTTCGGTCGCGCGTAGCGACTTCAGCTCGGCCAGTGTGAAGTCTTCGGCGAACCAGCCGGTTACCGCGACGCCGTCGATCTGTTTCGTTGTCCGTCGGCCGGCGAACGCGGGCCTGTGCGCGACGTCGGTGGTTGCTGCGATCTCGTTCTCGTGCCGGGCGACCAGCACGCCGTCGCGGGTGGCAACCAGGTCGGGCTCGATGTAGTCGGCCCCCATCGCGATCGCCAGCCGGTAGCCCGCGAGGGTGTGTTCGGGTCGGTAGCCACTCGCGCCGCGATGCGCGATCACGGCTGGCAACGACGGATCGCGCAGGCAGCGCAGCCAGGACGTCGGGCGACCACCGACGCGATCTGTCCCGCGCAGGCGGCGGAAGCACGCGAGCGGCACACCTCAATAACACCCGACTCGGGCGACCAGTAGGCGAACTCGACGTGTGCGGCGCTCGACGATCGCGCGATCACTTCGCGGCGTGCCCTCGAGACGGCGTGCTCGTCGTCGTTGCTCAGTGGGCGCCGATGTCGCGGTCGTGCGGCGGTTCGGCAGCGATCCGGTCAGTGGCGGCGAGCATCTGCGAGCGCGGCCAAGGTGGAGGTGAGGAAATCGACCAGCCACCGGCCCACCGAGGCGCGGGACGAGGAGCTTCAGCACGGCAGGCGCCCCGTCGGCCATGGTCGCCTCGGCGACGTAAGCCTTGGTTGCGTCGCTGTACGTCCTGCCGACCGTGATCGACCAGTCCCGTTCCAGCTCGGCCACCCGTAGCGGCTGGCCCGAGCCGTGGGGCAGAGACTAGGCGCGCGAAGAGACGTCCTCCGACCCCAGTGCGCGGGCACTAGTGGTGCCGACACCACTAGGCTGCGCGGGTGAGGGTGCTCGTCGTCGGGTCCGGGGCGAGGGAGCATGCGCTCTGCCTCGCGCTGGCCCGTGACACCGCCGTCGACGATCTGATCTGCGCGCCGGGAAACCCTGGTACCGAAGCCATTGCGCGATCGGCGGTGCTTGACGTCCGCGACCCTGACGGCCTTGCGGGGCTGGCTGCCGAACTGGGCGCGGATCTGGTCGTGATCGGCCCCGAGCTGCCGCTGGTCGCCGGCGCGGCGGACGCCGTCCGCGCGGCCGGCATCGCCTGCTTCGGGCCTTCGGCCGCGGCGGCCCGCCTCGAGGGTTCGAAGGCGTTTGCGAAAGGGGTGATGAGCGCGGCCGGCGTGCCGACGGCGGCCGCGCGCCTGTGTGAGACGCCGGAATCCGCGGCGGCCGCGCTGGCGGAGTTCGGCCGGCCGTATGTGGTCAAGGCCGATGGCCTCGCCGCCGGCAAGGGCGTCGTGGTCACCGATGACCGCGACGCGGCGTTGGCACACGCGGCCGAGTGCGGACGAGTGGTCATCGAGCAGTTCCTCGACGGCCCTGAGGTGTCGATGTTCTGCGTCACGGATGGGACGGCCATCGTCCCGCTGCTGCCGGCGCAGGACTTCAAACGCCTGCAGGACGGCGATTGCGGCCCCAACACCGGTGGCATGGGTGCCTACTGTCCGCTGCCCTGGCTGCCGGCCGGCTTCGTCGACGATGCCGTCGCGCGCATCGCCCGGCCGACGATCACCGAACTCTCCCGCCGCGGTATCCCGTTCGTCGGGCTGCTCTACGTCGGCCTCGCCCTGACCAGCGACGGACCGAAGGTGGTCGAATTCAACGCGCGGTTCGGCGACCCGGAGACGCAGGTCGTGCTGGCGCTGCTGGAGACACCGCTCGCCGGCCTGCTCCAAGCCGCGGCAACGCGACGGCTCGCCTACCATCCGGCGCTGCGCTGGCGTTCCGGGGCCGCCGTCACGGTGGTGCTCGCGGCCGACGGCTATCCGGCGTCACCGCGATCCGGCGCCGACGTCGGCGGTGGCGACCTGCCCGGTGTGCTGCACGCCGGAACGCGGCGACGCGCCGACGGCCGCCTGGTCAGCGCCGGCGGCCGGGTGCTCTCGGCGACGGCGACGGGCGCCGATCTGGCCGCGGCCCGGTCGGCGGCATACGACGTCGTCGACCGTATTAGCTTTGCTGGCATGCAGTTCCGACGCGACATCGCGCTGGCCGCGAGTGGGGCTCTGGCGTCGCGTGCCTGAGATCCCGAATGTTCTCGCCGCGCGCTATGCCTCGCCCGGCTTGATCGCCATCTGGTCGCCGACGGCGAAGATCGTCGCCGAGCGACGGTTGTGGCTCGCCGTGCTGTCCGCACAGCGCGATCTCGGCATCGACGTGCCGGACGGCGTACTAGAGAACTACGGGCGGGTCGTCGAGCAGGTCGACCTCTCCTCGATCGCCGAGCGGGAACGGCTCACCCGACACGACGTCAAGGCGCGGATCGAGGAGTTCAACGCGCTGGCGGGACACGAGCACGTCCACAAGGGACTGACCAGCCGCGACCTGACCGAGAACGTCGAGCAGATGCAGATCCGGCGGTCCCTCGAGCACGTGCGCGATCGGGTCGTGGCGGTACTCGCCCGGCTGGCGGGGATCGCGGCCGAGAATGCCGAGCTGGTGGTCGCCGGCCGGTCTCACAACGTGCCGGCGCAGGCAACCACGATCGGCAAGCGATTTGCCAGCGCGGCGGATGAGATGCTGGTGGCATTCGAGCGATGCGAGAACCTGCTCGCGCGGTATCCGCTGCGCGGCATCAAGGGGCCGGTCGGCACCGCGCAGGACATGCTCGACCTGCTCGACGCCGACGCCGGGAAGCTCACCGACCTCGAGCACCGGATCGCCGCGCACCTCGGCTTCGAGCGCACGCTGTCCAGCGTCGGACAGGTCTATCCGCGATCGCTGGACTACGACGTCGTCAGCGCGCTCGTCCAACTCGCCGCCGCGCCCGCGAGCCTCGCGACGACGATCAGGCTGATGGCCGGTGCGGAGCTCGCCACCGAGGGCTTCCGGCCCGGCCAGGTCGGATCGTCGGCGATGCCGCACAAGATGAACAGCCGCTCGTGCGAGCGGGTGTGCGGCCTCGCCGTCGTGCTGCGCGGATACGCCTCGATGGTGGGCGAGCTCGCCGGCGCGCAATGGAACGAGGGCGACGTCTCCGACTCCGTCGTCCGCCGGGTCGCACTGCCGGATGCGTTCTTCGCCTTCGACGGGCTCATCGAAACCTTCCTCACCGTGCTGGACGAATTCGGGGTGTATCCCGCCGTCGTCGCCCGCGAGCTCGACCGCTACCTGCCGTTTCTCGCCACCACGAAGGTGCTGATGGCGGCGATCCGAGCGGGCGTCGGCCGGGAGATCGCACACGAGGCGATCCGCGAGCACGCCGTCGCCGTTGCGCTGGCGATGCGCGAGCAGGGCACGGTGGCGAACGACCTGATCCCACGGCTGGCTGGCGATGCCCGCTTGCGGCTGTCGGCCTCGGTGCTGGATTCGCTGCTGGCGCAGCCGATGTCGTTCACCGGCGCGGCGCGTGCACAGGTCGTCGATGTCGTTGCCGCCGTCGAAAAGGTGGTGGCGCTCCATCCCGGTGCGGCGGCCTACTCGCCAGGTCCGATCCTGTGACCGCAGCCGAGCCGATCCAGCCGGTCAACGCCGCCGGCGCGCCGCCGACACAGGTGATCTGCACGGCCGGACACGTCGACCACGGAAAGTCGGCGCTGATCCGCGCGCTCACCGGCACGGAACCCGATCGCTTCGAGGAGGAACGGCGACGCGGGCTCACCATCGACCTGGGATTCGGCTGGCTGGACTCGCCGTGCACGGCCGACGGACGGACCGTCCGACTGGCCTTCGTCGACCTGCCCGGACACAGTCGGTTCATCGGCAACATGCTGGCCGGGGCCGGCCCCTCGCCCGCGTGCCTGTTCGTCGTCGCGGCCGACGAGGGATGGATGCCGCAGAGCCAGGAGCACGCCGAAATCCTTACCCTGCTGGGAATCCGGCGTGCCGTCGTAGCGATCACCAAGGCCGATCTGGTGGACGGCGACACACTCGATCTGGCGGTCGAGCTGGTGCGCGCCGAACTCGCGACGACGAGCTTCGCCGACGCGCCGATCGTCGCCGCGAGCGCCCGGACCGGCGAGGGGCTCGACCAACTGACGGCCACGCTCGGCACGCTCGTGCATGTCAGCCCGGACGAGGGCCGGCCGCGGCTCTGGGTCGACCGGTCGTTCTCGATCCGCGGCTCCGGCACGGTCGTCACCGGAACGCTCGCCGGCGGGTTCCTGTCGGCCGACGACGACGTCGTCCTCGCGCCCTACGGCCGTCCCATTCGCATCCGCGGCATGCGCAGCCAGCAGGAGACGATCACGGTCGCGCCGCCGGGCAGCCGGGTCGCCGTCAACCTCAGCGGTACGCCGGCGGCGGACATCGTGCGCGGCGACGCGATCGTGCTCGACGGGCAGTGGACCGAGACGGCCTGCTTCGATGCCGAGCTGGTTGCCTTACCCGGCCGGTCGATCCAGCGGCGCGGCGCCTGGCAGCTCTGCGCCGGTGCCGGGGAGTGGCACGCGGCCGTCGCGCCGATCGACGGGCCGCCGGTGCGTGCCGGGCAGCCGGGCTTCGCCCGGATCGAGATCGACCGTGCGGCGCCGCTCGCGCCGGGCGATCGGTTCGTGCTGCGTGAATCCGGCCGCAGCATGACGATGGGCGGCGGCCGCGTGCTCGACGTCGTCCCGGGTCCGGCCGTGCGGGGCCGACCGCGTCGGGATCGGCGACTGCGCGAGCTGGTTGACCTCGCCGGCGCGCTGGATGCCGGCGATCGTGCGCGCTTCGCGGCTGCACTGCTGAGTGCGCACGGAGTGATCCCCGCCGCGTCCCTCGACGGCGCCGTCGGCCGATCGCCGTCCGCTCCGCTCGCCGAAGCAGCGGGCGCCCGACTGCTCGCGCGCAGCTGGGTCGACGCGGCCACGATGGACACGTGGTCGGCGACTGCGCTCGGCGCGGTGGCCGATTATCACGCGGCGCACCCGTTTCGGCGGGCCGCGCCTGCCGACGTCGTCGCCACCGCGGTGGCCGCCGTCGGCGTCGAGATGGCCATCGCGGAGGGGGTCGCCGCGGTGCTGATCGAGCGGGGACGCTTGGTGGCCGAATCGGGCCGGCTGCGACTGCCCGGGCACCGGGGCGCGGTCGGTGTGCCCGAGCGGGCGGAGTTCCTGCGCCTGCTCGACGACCGGCCGTTGCGGCCACCGCCGTTGGCGCAGGCGATGGTCGAGGCCGGAATCGGCCTCGACGCCGTCCACGAGCTGATCAACGGTGGCGAGGTCGTCCTGATCGAGGACGACATCGCGATGACGGCGGCCACGATCGAGGGCGCGCACCAGCGATTGCGCCAGACCTACGACGAGGAAGGACCGCTGTCGGCCGCGCGCGCGAAGCAGATCCTGCAGACGACGCGCAAGTACGCGATGCCGCTGCTCGCCGAGCTCGATCGCCGTGGCCACACGCGCCGACGGGGCGACGTTCGTGAGGTGCTGCCCTGAGCACCGACGATGCGATCCCCGCCGGCCGAGTCGCCTTGAGCAGCGACGACGCGATCCCCGCCGGCCGAGTCGCCTTGAGCAGCGACGACGCGATCCCCGCCGTGGAGTCGCCTTGAGCAGCGACGACGCGATCCCCGCCGCGGAGTCGCCTTGAGCAGCGACGACGCGATCCCCGCCGGCCGGCCCGGACCGGCCGGTGCGCCGGTGCTCGCCGACCTGCCGCTGGTGCACTCGGGCAAGGTGCGCGACCTCTACCAGCTGCCGGGCGACCGGCTGCTGATGGTCGCCTCTGACCGCGTATCGGCATTCGACGTCATCCTGCCGACACTGATCCCGGACAAGGGCGCGATCCTCACCCAACTCTCGCTCTGGTGGTTCGGACAGCTGGCCGACCTCGCGCCCAACCACGTCGTGTCCACCGACGTGCCGGCCGAGGTGTCCGGTCGGGCGATCGTGTGCGAGCGCCTCGCGATGGTGCCGGTGGAGTGCGTCGCGCGGGGCTACCTCACCGGATCCGGGCTCGCCGACTACGCGGCGGGCGGCGCGGTGTGCGGCATCTCCTTGCCGGCCGGCCTGGTTGACGGCTCGCACCTGCCCGAGCCGATCTTCACGCCGACGACCAAGGCTCCGAAGGGCCGGCACGACACCGCGATGACCTACGCCGACGTCGTCGAAGCTGTCGGCGCCGAGCTCGCGGCCGAACTTCGCCGGCTCACCCTGGCCGTCTACGATCGTGGCGTCGCCGCCGCGGCCGCCGCCGGAGTCCTGCTCGCCGACACGAAGGTCGAGATGGGGCGCCGCGCCGATGGCACGCTGGTGCTCGCCGACGAGCTGCTGACCCCGGATTCGTCCCGGTTCTGGCCGGCTGCGAGTTGGCGGCCGGGCGGGCCACAGCCGTCCTATGACAAGCAGTTCGTGCGCGACTGGCTGCTGACGTCTTCGGGCTGGCGACGCGACTCCGGCGAACCCCCGCCGCCGCTGCCGGATCAGATCGTCGAGGCGACGCGGGCCAGATACGTCCAGGCCTACGAACGGCTGACCGGCGACTCCTGGCGCTGAGTCCGGTGGTGGTAGCGGTAGAGCACCAGCGCCGCGCCGATGAGGGCGATGAGGAACATCTGGCGACCCTGCTGGTCGAGCGGGTTCGCCGGCAGGCTGTGGGTGAACGCCGCTACCGCGCCGATGCCGACACCGGCCGCGGACAGCTTGGGCACCCGGCGCGCGACGCCGACGGCGATCAGCGGGACGGCGGCCAGCAGCATGGCACCGGCGGGCTCGTCGTAACCGACGGTCGATGCGCCCGGGCCGTAGAGGCCGACGCCGACGAAGCCGGGCGTGAAGTCCAAGGAGCCGTCGTACGGGTCGTACGTCGTATATCCCGGCACGTAGTAGCCGGGGATGTAGGTGGCGGGGGTGCGATCCCAGGCGAAGCTGAGGGAGATCACGGCGACCACTGCGAAGCCGAGCAGCGCGAATGCCGTCGGCGTCAGTCGCCGAGCCCGCGGGGCCGGTCGCTCGACGGTCGGGGTCGCGCCGGTCATCATGGCCGGCCGGGGGCGAAGTACAGGCCGAGGCAAGCAAGGAGCGTGGCCGCCGTGTAGCCGAAGCCACGGTTGCTGTCCACGTAGCCGAGGCCGATCAATAACCAGAAGGCGACCAGCCCGCCGGCTGCGATGGCGCCGGCCATCCAGGCCTGCTGCGCCGAGCGAAGGCCGACGACCGGGCCGAACACGGGCGCCAGGACACCGATGACGCAGGCGGTGGCGAAGAGCGCCCAGGCGAGGTTGTGCTGGTACTCGTCCTGCTTCGCGACCCGGATCGCGAGCGCCAGTATCAGCGGGATCGGCGCGATGAGCAGGGGCAGCGCCCACGGGCCGAACTGCAATCCCCCGCCGGCCGGGGCAGCGTGCTGGCCGGGGTGCGGTCCCTGCATTGATCCTGGGGGCGGGCCCGGCATTGGTCCCGTTTGCGCGCCCGGCATCGGTCCTGGTGGCGGCTGGTGGGCTCCGGGGAGCGGGCTCCAGCCACCCTGCGGGCGCGCGCCGGGGCTCGGCCGCACGCCACCCGGCGGACCACCCGGCGCGCCGTACGGTGGTCCAGGCGGCGGTGCGCTGGTGGTCATCGAGCCTCCCTGAATGAGCTGGCGCTGAGACGTTCGGCCACGCCGGTCGGTTTCAGTCCATCATCCCTGGTGCGCGTGTGTCGCGCGTTCCGTTGCCCCAACGCGCGATCTCTGCTGACCCGGCCCGGCGGCGGCCGATAGGCTGGCGAAAGGTCGCGCCCGAGCGGCCGGATCTGCCCCTCGAGTCGCCGGGAGCACCCGTGGCGCGTGTCGTCGTCGACGTCATGCTCAAGCCCGAGATCCTCGACCCGCAGGGTCAGGCCATCGCGCAGGCGCTGCCCCGACTCGGCTTCGGCGGGGTGGCAGACGTGCGAGCCGGCAAGCACTTCGTCCTCGACGTCGACGACGACGTCAGCGAGCAGGCCGTCCGCGAGATCGCGGACACGTTGCTCGCCAACCCGGTGATCGAGGACTTCGAGGTCCGGGCCGAATGACGACGGTCGGCGCACGAGTCGGCGCAAGGGTGGGCGCAAGGGTGGGCGCAAGGGTGGGCGCAAGGGTGGGCATCGTCACCTTTCCGGGATCCCTCGACGACCGGGACGCGATGCGGGCGGTGCGGGTTGCCGGCGCCGAGCCCGTCTCGCTCTGGCACGGTGACGCCGACCTGCACGACGTCGACGCCGTGATCGTGCCGGGCGGGTTCTCTTACGGTGACTACCTTCGTGCCGGCGCGATTGCCCGGTTCGCTCCGGTGATGGGCCCGCTGGTCGTTGCCGCCCGCGAGGGCATGCCGGTGCTCGGCATCTGCAACGGGTTCCAGGTGCTCTGCGAGACGCATCTGCTGCCGGGTGCGCTGGTTCGCAACGTCGCGCAGCGGTTCATCTGCCGTGACGTTCCGCTCGTCGTCGATAATGCCGCCACCGCATGGACATCCGCCTACGAAAACGGGCAGCACATCGTGGTGCCGATCAAGAACATCGACGGCTGCTTCGTCGGATCGAAGCGGCTGCTCGACGAGCTCGAGGCGACCGGCCGCGTCGTCGTTCGGTACGCCGACGGCGCACCGAACGGTTCGATGCGCGACATCGCCGGCGTGTGCAACGAGACCGGCACGATCGTCGGCATGATGCCGCATCCCGAGCACGCGATCGACGACCTCACCGGCCCCGGCGTAGGCGGTCTCGGGTTCTTCACCTCACTCGTCTCGCGGTTGGTCGACGCGTGATCGACACCGTCGCCTGTGCGCTGGCGACACCGGACGAGGCGCAGCCGTACAAGGAACTCGGGCTCACCGACGACGAATACGCGCGGATCCGCGAGATTCTCGACCGTCGCCCGACCAGTTCCGAGCTGGCGATGTACTCGGTCATGTGGAGCGAGCACTGCTCCTACAAGTCGAGCAAGGTGCACCTGCGGCAGTTCGGCGAGAAGCTGCCGAAGAGCGATCACCTGCTGGTGGGGATGGGCGAGAACGCCGGCGTGGTCGAGGTCGGCAACGGACTCGCCGGTGACCTTCAAGATCGAATCGCACAACCACCCGAGCTACGTCGAGCCCTATCAGGGCGCGGCCACCGGCGTCGGCGGGATCGTCCGCGACATCCTCACGATGGGAGCGCGCCCGGTAGCAGTGATGGACTCACTGCGGTTCGGGCGCATCGACGCGCCGGACACCGCCCGCGTGCTGCCCGGTGTCGTCGCCGGCATCGGTGGTTACGGCAACTGCCTCGGCCTGCCCAACGTCGGCGGCGAGGTCTACTTCGACGACTCCTACGCCGGCAACCCGCTGGTCAACGCGCTGTGCGTCGGCGTCATGCGCACCGACGGCATCAAGCTCGCCAAGGCCGACGGCCCGGGCAACCACGTGGTGCTGTTCGGCGCCCGCACCGGCGGCGACGGCATCGGCGGCGCGTCGGTGCTGGCCAGCGCGACCTTCGACGACGACGGCAAGCCGGCGAAACGACCGAGCGTGCAGGTCGGCGACCCCTTCACCGAGAAGCTGCTGATCGAGTGCTGCCTGGCGATCTTCGCAGCGGATCTCGTCGTCGGTATTCAGGATCTGGGTGCAGCAGGACTCTCCTGCGCCATCACCGAGCTGGCCAGCGCAGGGGACGTCGGGATGCGCGTGCGGCTCGACGTCGTACCGTTGCGCGACTCCTCGCTCGCGCCGGAAGAGATCCTGATGAGCGAATCCCAGGAACGCATGTGCGCCGTCGTCGAGCCGGAGAAACTCGCGCGGGTACTGGAGCTGTGTGAGCGGTGGGGTGTGACGGCGACGGCCATCGGAGAGGTGACCGACACCGGCCGCGTCGACATCGGCTGGCACAACGAGCAGATCGCCGACCTGCCTCCGCGATCGGTCGCACACGACGGCCCAATCTACGACCGCCCGATCCGGCGGCCGGACGATCTCGACGCGCTGCAGGCCGATTCGCCGGCCGTGCTGCGTCGACCGTCCACAGTAGACGAGCTGCGAGAGACCCTGCTGCGGATGATTTCCGCGCCGAACCTGGCCGGCAAGCGCTGGGTCACCGATCAGTACGACCGTTACGTGCAGGGCAATACGGCGCTCGCACATCCGCACGACGCGGGCGTGATCCGGATCGACGAGTCGACCGGGCTCGGCGTCGCCGTCGCCACCGACGGCAACGGCCGCTACTGCCGGCTCGACCCGTACGTCGGCGCGCAGCTCGCGCTTGCCGAGGCATACCGCAACGTGGCGGCCTGCGGCTCGCGACCGGTCGCCGTCACCGACTGCCTGAATTTCGGCAGTCCCGAGGATCCCACCGTGATGTGGCAGTTCGCCGAGACCGTGCAAGGGCTGGCCGACGGCTGCGTCGAACTCGGCACGCCGGTGACCGGCGGCAACGTCAGCTTCTACAACCAGACGGGCAGCACGCCGATCAATCCGACGCCGGTGATCGGAATGCTCGGCGTCATCGCCGATGTCGCCAACCGGGTGCGGATCGGCTGGCCCGAAGGCTGCCGGCTGCTGCTGCTCGGCAGCACCCGGGACGAGTTCGGCGGCTCGGAGTGGGCCTGGCACGTGCACGGGCACCTCGGCGGGCGGCCACCGACGGTCGACCTGGCCGCCGAGCGCGCGCTCGCCGACGTCCTGGTCGGCGCGGCCGACGCCGGGCTGCTGCGCGCGGCACACGACCTCTCCGACGGCGGGCTGGCCCAGGCGCTGGTTGAGTCGGCGATCGCCGGTTGCGTCGGCGCTTCGGTGCGGCTGCCCGGCGACCCGTTCGTCGCCCTGTTCTCCGAGTCCGCGGCGCGCGCCGTCGTCGCCGTCGATCCGGCCGAGGAGGCTGCGTTCGGCGACCTGTGCGCCGGCGCCGGCGTCGTCTGCACGGTGCTCGGCGAGACGGGCGGATCGATGCTGACCGTCGACGGGGTCTTCGACGTCTCGCTCGACGAGCTGCGCGCCGCGCACAAATCGCCGCTGCCGGCACGCTTCGATTGACCTGTCGGTTTCCGAAGAATCGGCGCTGCGGTTGATCAACTGCCCGCGCGGCTAGCCTTGAGGTTGTGAGCGGGAAGGCGTTCGCTGCCGGCCCGGCCGGGTCAGCGGTACTGGCGCAGGCCGACATCGTCGACGGCTGGCTCGAGAGCGTCGAGGGTTCGTTCGGTGCGCCGACCCGACTGGCGGGCTGGTCGGTCGGCGACGTCGTCGGCCACCTCACCCAGACACTTCGCACGATCTGTTCGGCACTCGCCGATCCGATCGGCGCCGCGCCCGATCCGGTTGCCGCCTACCTCGGCCGGCTCGCGGCCGCGGCGCAGGAGATACGCGATCGCGAGATCGAGTCGGGTCGCGGGATCGCCTCGACGGCGCGCATCGCCAGCTACCGCGAGGCTCTCGGTGCGGCCAGGGACGCGGTCGGCGCCGTCGAGGCCGCGACCGTCGTGCGGGCGCCGCGCGGACCACTTCGCGTGGGCGACTTTCTCGCCACCCGAGCCATGGAGCTCGCCGTGCACTCCGACGATCTCGGGGTCGCCCTGCCAGGTGCCGAACCGGTGCTGCACCCGGACACCGTGCGAACCGGCGTCCGGCTGCTCACCGCCACCCTCGCGGCCCGCGCACCCGGTCGCACCGTCGAGGTGCGCGTGCCGCCGTTCGGCGCCGTGCAGTGCGTCGCCGGCCCCCGGCACACCCGCGGCACACCACCGGCCGTCGTGGAGATGACGCCGATCGTCTGGCTCCGGCTCGCGACCGGCCGGGTGGCCTGGCCAGACGCTGTCGCGGCCGGCGACATCGCCGCCAGCGGCGAGCGCGCCGATCTCTCCGCCCATCTACCGCTGCTTCGCTGACCTGCTCGCGTGCTATCGTCCGGCCGCCAACTGCACAGCTGGAAAATTGCTTGCCCAGCAGGGAAAGCCGGTGTGAATCCGGCGCTGACCCGCAACGGTGACCATCTCCTGCGAGACGGAAGCCCGATCACCTGCCGGTGCGTAGCGGCTCCGCGATCGCCGCATCGGGATCCATCGCGTCTTTGGGGGGACCCCTAGCCGCCGGGGCGCCGCTCAGGCCTCGGTGCGGAGAACCTCGCTGGGACGATATTGCTCACTGGAGATATGCGCCACGGCGGCCGCGACCGCTGCAACCGCAACCGCGCCAGCTGCGGACGCGGTGAGCTGGATCAGGGGTACCGATAGCAGCGGTGGCGGGGGATGGACCGGATCGACATCAAGTCTGCGATAGACGAGCTCGACAGTGGCGGCGGACAGGGCGGTCCCCAGTAAGAGTGCGGCGACGACGATCGTGAGTTGTTCAATCAGTAGCGACAGCCCGTGCGTAGCACGGCGCAGTCCCATCCGCCTGGTGAGGACATAGGAGATAACCTGCGCACGCTGACGAGTTGCGACGTGGAGCAACAGCCCGCCGACTGCGACCGCTGCGATGAGGAGCGCTAGCACTTCGAGATAACCGAACGTCCAGGTAATGGCGACGTAGTCGGTGAGGTCGATGACTTGAGCAGGCGAAAGGACAAACAATGCATGGACGTCCTGGGCAGCGAGTGCCGCGCGGACGGCCGGCGAGTCTGTCTTGGTCCAGAACTCATAACGGCGTTGCGCAGTTGGATCAGTGATTGCGGCGCCGAGGCGGTCGTCGTCGATGACGATCAGCGGGTCGTAGACGTCCTGAACGCCTGGGAACGCTCGAACGGTCGCGACGGATTCTACTGGGATCGTCACGGCGCCAACGTGGAGTCGCGCTGCGTTCACGTGGGGGGACCCCTGGCCGCGGGGATACCAGATCGCGATCGGTGCCGGCCCGTTGTCCTTCCCGCCGAGGCCGGAAGCGATGGTCCTCAGGGACTCGGTCGCGTACTGGTCGTGCCAGATGGCGAAGCGCACGAACGTTCGTGGATCGACGCCGATGATCTCGACCTGTTGGCCGTCCAAGTCGACACCTTGGCCGGACAGTCGGGTGACTACCGAGCCCACCCGCTCTGTCCGGGCGTTGGTGCTGATCGGCTCCACCGAGACGATGACGTGTGGCGCACCCGAGTAGACGGCCGACTTGGCGTCCACAGTCTTCTGTGTGGTGCCGGTGATTGCGCTGCTGTATAAGAAGAGACTGATGGGTAGAGCGACCACACCGAGGATGGCCGCGGATACAATGACCGTGGCGGTGATTCGTCGTGTTGCAAGGAACGTGGGAACGGACCGCCCGGCGCCCCATGTGCGAACCAGCGGAAGGCCGGCCACGATGACCCGAATGCCCAGACCGGCGAGACCGATGATCGCGAGCAGCGGAAAGGTGACGAGGTGGAGGTTCACCTCGGCGACGCCGTTGATGACGTCTACCGGCTTCTCGTCGTGCAATCGCCAGAAGGCAAGCGCGGCGAGGCCGAGGGGAATTAGCTCCCACGGCCACCGCGGATAGCCGATCCGGCGACGGCCACCAACCCGTTCGAAGACCTTCCTTGCCCGGATCGCTCCGGCGGCACCGACGCTGACCAGCCCGACGGCGCCAGCGAGCGCGCTGAACACTGCCGCCTGCACCGGCGCGCTGTGGTCGAGCGCCGATGACGGTCCGACCACTCGCACCAACCCGACCGCAACAGCCCAACCGGCGGCGACACCCGCGAGCGCGGGGATCGAGAGCTCCAGCACGGCCTTGAGCCCGAGGGCCGGTGCCCCTACTCCGCGCGCGAGGAGCAGGGTGACTTCCCTGCTTCGGCGGTCCGCCCAGAGCCCTCCGCAGGCGATCACCAGAAAGAGTGCGATCAGGCTGCCGACGGCGCCAATCGGCACTACCGGCGCGAGCAGGCCGCGATGGACGAGCCGGGCGCGGACCTCCATGTTCGGAAGCGAGTTCTGGGCGCCGCCGGCCTGCGCCGAGACGAACACGTCGTCCCGACGCTGCTCCTCCCGACTTCGACTTAGAGACGCGACGGCTGCGGCCGCAGCAACGTTGATGTCATGCGCGCGCGACAGAGTGAGCCCGCGCGTTTCGATCGGCGACCACCAGTCCAAGGTCATGGTCTGCGTAAGACCACCCTGGCTGGCAAGGAAAATGGCCGGCGAAGTGCAGAGTACGAGTTTCGGGACGAAGCTCTGGTTGATGTTCGTAGCGGAGAACAACGCCGTCTGTGAGCACCAGAACGGACCCGGAGCGCTCCCGTTGATGTCGGCAAAGACACCGACAACCAGGATCCGCCGAATACCAACTGCGACGGTGGACCCAATCCGAAGGCCCGCGGCGGCCGCGGCTGACTCCTGCACCCAGATGCCGTCGCGCCCCGCAAGGTCAGCGATCGGGTGCACATGCGCGAGCGCGCCGGATCTGTACATCCAGCTGACATCACGTAGTTCGGCCCGCGGGCCGGGCAGCGTTGGGGCGGCGGCTCCCGCGCTAACCCAGACCCGTTCGGGGCCTGGGAGATCGTGCGCGGCCAGCACCTGAGGGATGCGGTGGTCGAGCTCCGTTGCCGTCGCCACCGACCGCCGCTGCAGCGCAGCGGCTCGCCGGAGGTCCGCAATAGACGTCGCTGCGGGGCCGCCGCCGGCAGCCTGCGCCCGAACCACTGGGTAGGCCGCGTCGGGGCAACGCGCAGCGACCAACCGACGCAGGGTGGCAGAGGATGCCGACGACAGGAACAATGCCGGCGACGCCGCCGTCCCCACCATCACCAGCGCTGCACCAAATACCGCCGCGCAGACTAGTCTCTGCCTGAGGCCCAGCCACGGCGCCAGCCGCCACGGCGCCAGCATGACGGTCGCGAGCCTGAAACCGCTGTTCCCGAGGCGACGCGCGGTCAACAACCACCGTAGAAGCTGTAGCACGCGCCTCGGTACGCCACACAACCCGTACAGAAATCGCACCCCGGAACCGTGCTGGTGCAGTGATACCTCGCTTTCGAGGTTCCGCAATTCTGGACGCAATCGCCATTGATGCAGCAGCTGTAGTGGATTGGATTACCGGGCTCGGCCACCGCAACCCGTACGCCGTATTCGAGCCCCGTCATGGCTGCCCCGCGTCGTTGTAAGGAGGTGACCGCTTCACTGTGATCCGGACACGACGGGATGTCAAGACCCAGACCGGTCGAGGCGGGCATGTCGGCTCTCGGTGGTTCCGGGCGAGGATGACCCCTGGTCGGGCCAGCTCGGCGGCGCTCGCGGTGGCGTCGTAATTGCCGTTGCCGCGATGCGCGCAGCGGCCTATGGTCGGCGCCGATCGGTTCCTTCGCTGCGCCAGGAGGCATATGTGGTGATCACGCACCGCGGCACGATGGCCTGATCCAGGGGACGACGCCGTCGCCGGTGCGACGGGATGACACCTACCGGTGGCAGCTGGCAATCGCCGGCTGACAGTGGCCGAGACAAACCCACAACCTCGGTCGAGGTCCGGATCCGGGATTGAGACATCCCGGTGAAGCGGGAACCGGAAGTAATCGCCGACCCAGCGGAACGGCGGTGAATCGAGTCACTCGCCCGTCCAGCCCGAGAGCCGTGCCGCATCCTCGGCGCGGTGAGAACCAACGGAACCCTGCGCCTGCACGTCGAATTCGCTTCGACTGCGGGAGCAGGCCATCAGCCGCACCATCGAGAACGCGGCGTTCGTATGCGAGCACTGCGCCACCCGCGTCGCGCCGTTGGCCAACGGAAGTTACCGAAACCACTGCCCCGCCTGCCTGTGGTCCAAGCACGTCGACCGGCAGCCCGGCGACCGGGCAGCGGCGTGTCACGGCCTGATGCGCCCGGTCGGCCTGGATCACCGGCCGGGCAAGGGTTGGCTGGTCATCCACCGCTGCCTGCGGTGCCATCACACGCGCGCCAATCGGCTCGCTCTAGACGATCAACGCCAGCCTGACGACGTCGACGTCATCGCCGGCCTGTCTGGTCTCACGCCGTGAGGACATGGCGCCGCCGGCGCGGCCGGCGCCAACCGGCGACACGACGGCGCGCGACCGGACGCCGGCGGACATCGCAGCAGGTAGGGTGGTGGCGTTCGCGTCGCAGCCGGCCTGTACCGATCCGTGAGGGGACGCAGGGACAGCCTCGTGCACACCGACAGCACCGCTGACGGCAGCCTGAACGGCGGGACAGCTGACTACCGGCCTGCCGACGACTCCGGAGTTCCCTACGACGACGTGCCCCGTGAGGAGTGCGGGGTCTTCGGTGTCTGGGCGCCCGGCGAGGACGTCGCGAAACTCACCTACTTCGGTCTCTACGCCCTGCAGCACCGCGGCCAGGAGGCGGCCGGGATCGCCGTCGCAGACGGCGGCACGATCGTCGTCTACAAGGATCTCGGCCTGGTTGCGCAGGTCTTCGACGAGTCGACGCTCGCCAGCCTGCGGGGACACATCGCCGTCGGCCATACGCGCTACTCCACGACCGGTTCCGACACGTGGGTCAACGCGCAGCCGACCTTCCGCACCACCTGCGCCGGCACCGGAATCGCCTTGGCGCACAACGGAAATCTCGTCGGCACGCGCGAGCTCGCCCGGCGCGCGAGCGCCGACGGCGTCGCGGGACTGTCCGGCGTGTCGACCGACTCCGACCTGATCACCAGCCTGCTCGCCGCCAGGCCGGACGTCTCGCTGACCGCCGCGGCAACCGACGTGCTGCCGACCCTCGCCGGCGCCTATTCCCTGGTCTTCTGCGACGAGCACACCCTCTACGCCGCCCGTGATCCACACGGCGTGCACCCGCTCGTGCTCGGCCGGCTGGAGCGCGGCTGGGTGGTGGCGAGTGAGACGGCGGCGCTGGACATCGTCGGCGCTTCGGTCGTCCGCGAGGTGGAGCCGGGCGAGCTCATCGCCGTCGACGCCGACGGTCTGCGCTCGGAACGGTTCGCGCCCGCGACGCCGGCCGGATGCCTGTTCGAATACGTCTACCTGGCCCGGCCCGACACCGCGATCGCCGGCCGCGGCGTGCACGCGACCCGCGTGCAGGTGGGCAGGGTACTGGCCCGGGAGCACCCCGCCGAGGCCGATCTCGTCATCCCGGTGCCCGAATCCGGCACGCCGGCTGCCATCGGCTACGCCGAGACGTCGGGCATCCCGTACGGCCAGGGGCTGGTGAAGAACTCCTACGTCGGCCGCACGTTCATCGAACCCAGCCAGACGATCCGCCAGCTCGGCATCCGGCTGAAGCTCAACCCGTTGCGGGACGTGATCCGAGGCAAGCGGCTGGTCGTGGTCGACGACTCCATCGTCCGCGGTAACACCCAGCGGGCACTGGTGCGGATGCTCCGCGAGGCCGGCGCGGTCGAGGTGCACGTGCGCATCTCCAGCCCGCCCGTGCGCTGGCCGTGCTTCTACGGCATCGACTTCGCGAGCCGGGCCGAGCTCATCGGTGATGGCCTCGACGTCGACGGGGTGCGGGCATCGATCGGCGCGGACTCACTCGGCTACGTCTCGCTAGGCGGGCTCATCGGCGCCGCCGAGCAACCCAAGAACCGGCTCTGCCGGGCCTGCTACGACGGCGACTACCCCATCCCACTACCGGATTCCGAGCTGATGGGCAAGCACGTGCTGGAAGGGATTGGAAGATCCGTCGACGGGGAACTCGGGTCGGTACAGCCAGCGAGTGTCGGTGCCAATGATGCCCTCCGGCGGCCCTAGGGAGCGCCCGTGACGTCACGCGGAACGGCGCCCGGGGCGGGCTCCGAGTCCCCATCTGGAGAAACTGCGGCTACCTACGCCGAGTCCGGCGTCGACATCGCCGCTGGCGACCGCGCCGTCGAGCTGATGCGCCCGTGGGTCGAGAAGGCCAGCCGGCCGGAGGTGATCGGCGGCCTTGGCGGCTTTGCCGGCCTGTTCGACCTCGACCCCAGCCGCTGGCGGCATCCGGTGCTCGCGGCGTCGACCGATGGCGTCGGGACCAAGCTGGTGATCGCGCAGGCACTCGGCCGCCACGACACCATCGGGCTCGACCTCGTGGGCATGGTCGTCGACGACGTCGTCGTGTGCGGCGCCGAGCCGCTGTTTCTGCAGGACTACGTCGCGTGCGGTCGGGTGGTGCCCGAGCGGATGGCCGAGATCATCGGTGGCGTCGCCGAGGGCTGCCGGCAGGCTGGATGCGCGCTCGTCGGCGGCGAGACAGCCGAACATCCCGGCCTGCTGAGCCAGGACGAGTACGACCTCGCGGGCACTGCCGTAGGTGTCGTCGAGCGCGACAAGCTGCTCGGACCCGACCGCGTGCGCGCCGGGGACGCCGTCATCGCGCTGGGCTCGTCCGGGCTGCACTCCAACGGTTACTCGCTGGTGCGCCACGTGCTGCTTGGGCCTGGCCGGATGCACCTTGACGCCATCGTCGACGACCTCGGCAGCGACCGGACCCTCGGCGAAGAACTGCTCACACCGACCCGCATCTACGCCAAGGACTGCCTTGCGCTGATCGAAGAGGTCGACGTCCACGCCTTCGCGCACGTCACCGGCGGCGGCCTCGCGACCAACCTCTCCCGGGTGCTGCCCGCGCACCTCGACGCCGTCGTCGAGCGCCGCACCTGGCGGCCGCAGCCGATCTTCGACCTGATCGCCGGCCGGGGCCGGGTCGAGCCGGAGGAGATGGAGCGCACGTTCAACATGGGCGCGGGCATGGTCGCGATCGTCGGGCGCGACGACGCCGACCGCACGCTTGCCGTGCTGATTGCGCGGCACCTGCCGGCCTGGGGTGCCGGCGAGATCGCCGACGGCAACGGGACGGCGCGCCTCGTCGGCAGCTATCCGTCCTGAGGGGTGGCCGCCCTAAGGGGTGGCCGCCCTGAGCGGTGGCCGGGCTGAGCGGTGGCCGCCTGAGCGGTACCCCGACCGGTCACCCTCGAGCGGCTGGGTCCGATATGTCGTCGGTGTCGTCAGCGTCCTCATCGGAATCGCCCTCGGTGCCGTCCTCGGCGCCAGAGAGCTCGCGCTGCAGGCGGAGCAGATCTGGTTCTTGACTGCTGTATTTCAAGGCTCGGGCGACCTTCGTCTGCTTGGCCTTGGCACGGCCGCGCCCCATGGCTCGACCCCCTCGCGCAGGCGGGCTTCCGCTAAGCGGTGCCGGCATCTTGTCAATGTCTCGTGCTGACAACGGTACCGTGCCCATCCGCCGCAGGCACGCGGGCCAGCGACCGGACGCGCCGCGGCAGCGTGCTGCCGGTCAGCTGCGCGGCAGCAGGATGGCGCGCAGCCGGCCGACCTCCGCCATCCGCCGCTCGGCGACCCGGTCGGCGGCGGTCGCCGGAGACATGCTCTCGGTAGCGGCGACGTCGTAGATCCGCAGCGTGGTGTCGAAGATCTGGGTCGCCTTGGCCTTGGCGCGGTCGAAACTGAAGCCCTCGATCTCGTCGGCGACCTGGATCACGCCGCCTGAGTTGACGACGTAATCCGGTGCGTAGAGCACGCCTCGGTCGGCGAGCAGCTTTTCGATACCGGGATGGGCCAGCTGATTGTTCGCGGCACCGCAGACCACCGCGGCCGAGAGCGCGTCGACGGTGTCGTCGTCGAGCGCGCCACCGAGCGCGCACGGGGCGTAGACGTCGATGCCGGCGCCGATCAGCTCGGTGACGTCTCTCGCCACTTCGACGTCGGCGTGGGTGGCCCGCAGCCGCCCGATCGCGGCGACGTTTGGGTCGCACACGACGATCGTCGCGCCGTCGT
The DNA here is from genome assembly GCA_003244255.1 of Pseudonocardiales bacterium. GTDB lineage: Bacteria > Actinomycetota > Actinomycetes > Mycobacteriales > QHCD01 > QHCD01. Next base: position 63,668 of record QHCD01000053.1, read on the forward strand.
CGAGCAGATGCTCGACCAGATGCCGACCGACCTTCCCGACGCCGGCGATGCCGACCCGGCGGCCGCGCAGCGTCGGTGATCCCCAGACCTGCTGGGCGCTCGCGCGCATCCCCTGGAACACCCCGTATGCCGTGAGGATCGACGAATCACCGGCACCGCCGTGCTCGGGCGACCGGCCGGTGACGAACCGGGTCTCCCGGGCGACGACGTCCATGTCCTGCACGTAGGTGCCGACGTCGCAGGCCGTGATGTACCGGCCGCCGAGGGAGGAGATGAACCGTCCGTAGGCGCGCAGCAGTGACTCGGTCTTGTCGCGGTCCGGGTCGCCCCAGATGACTGCCTTGCCGCCGCCGAAGTCGAGCCCGGCCAGGGCGTTCTTGTAGGCCATGCCACGGGAGAGGTTGAGGACATCGGCCAGCGCGGCGTCCTCGCTGGCGTAGGGGTAGAACCGGGTACCGCCCAGCGCGGGTCCGAGCGCGGTCGAGTAGATCGCGATGATCGCGCGCAGGCCGGTCTCCCGGTCATGGCAGAACACCACCTGTTCGTGGCCGGCGCCGGCGGCGGCGGAGAACACGGCCAACACGGCCTCCCGGATTCCTATTCAGCGCCCGGATCATCGCACGAGCACGGGTGGCCGGTTCGGCACGGCTCGGGCGCGAACTTTCGCGCGCGCGGAAAGCGGCGTGACGGCGCACCCGATTTCCTGTCGGCGTTCTCGGCATTCGCCCAGCTTTGCGGCGTACCATCCGGCTCCTAACCGGGTCGCGGTGATTTGACCTACCCGGCGATTTGGTTCATTATGGCCCATAGCGGGGCGCCATCCACACCACCGGCAACTCGCACGAGAGGACACGACGATGACGACGCGCACGTCGACCGAGGCCGAACCGCTGCTGACACCAGCAGAGGTCGCCAGCATGTTCCGGGTCGACCCGAAGACGGTGACCCGCTGGGCGAAGGCCGGCAAGCTCACCTCCATCCGCACCCTCGGCGGGCACCGCCGGTACAAGGAGTCCGAGGTCCGATCGCTGCTCGGTGGCGCCGCGAGCACCGAGGACGCCCCGACCGCCTGATCCCACCGCACCGTTCATAGACCGCACCCAGCAGCGGATCGCCAGTGAGCGCCACCGACGTCGCCGATGCCGGCGGCGCCGTCGATCCCGGCGGGTTCTACGAACGCCGTGGCGAGGATCGGTTCGGCGCCACGCTGCACACCCAGGGTCCGTGGGATCCCAGCGCCGCACACGGCGGTCCGCCGTCCGCGCTGCTCGGGCGCGCGATCGAGCAGACCGCGCCGCGCGATGGATTCCACGTCGCCCGGTTGACGGTGGAGATCCTCGGCCCGATACCCGTCGACGGCGAGATGGTCGTCAAGGCCGACGTCGTACGCCCCGGTCGCAGCGTCGAGCTGGTGGAGGCCGAGCTGGCCGCAGGCGGCCGCGCTGTGGCCAGAGCCCGCGCCTGGCGGATCAGGGGCAGCGCCGTCCCGCTGCCCGAGCGCGGGCTCCGCCCGCCGCCGAACCGGCCGGCTGATGCGACGACCATCGACTGGCCGGGCGGCTACATCGCGTCGATCGAATGGCGGTTCGGCACTGGGACGTTCAACCAGCCAGGACCCGCGACGGTGTGGACGCGGGCACGGCGTCCGCTCGTCACGGGCGAGGTGCTGAGCCCGTTGCAGCGTGTCCTGCTGGTCGCCGACTCCGGGAACGGCGTGAGCGGTGAGCTCGATCTCGCCCGGTACTGGTTCATCAACCCGGAGCTGACCGTGCACGTCTACCGGCTGCCGGCGGGCGAGTGGGTCTGCCTGCAGGCTCGGACCGCCGTCGCGCCCGATGGCATCGGCCTGGCCGAGTCAATCCTGTTCGACGATCGCGGGTCGCTCGGGCGCGGGGCTCAGGCGTTGATGCTCGGACCGCGCGGCTGACCCCACGCTCGCTGCGGCCCGGCGGAATCGGCCGGGCTCTGATGCCGTCCGGATCGGACCGGCGAGTGGCGCGATGTGGACCCGGTTCCGGCCGGCGGTCTTCGCGGCATACAGGGACGCGTCGGCGGCGGCGAGCAACTCGTCGGCACCCGCGCGGCGGTCGGCTTCCAGCACGGTGACGCCAATCGACGCCGTGACGGCGACGCCCACGCCGTCGGCCATCCGGTCGGTGACGAAGGGGTGGGTGGCGATGCACCGCCGGATGCGCTCGGCGATCTCGGTGGCCTGTTCGAGGTCGGCATCGAAGGTTGCCACGAACTCCTCGCCACCGAATCGGCCGATGAGGTCGTGGTTGCGCAACTCGGCCCGCAGCACGTCGGCGATGCTGACGAGGACCTCGTCGCCGACGAGATGGCCGTGGGTGTCGTTGACGGACTTGAACCGGTCGAGGTCCATCAGCATGACGGCGATCGGTGTTCGCTTGCGCATCGCGCGGTCGAGCTCCCGCTCGAGTTCGCGCTGCCACGCGGCCGCGTTCAGCAGGCCGGTCTTGGCATCCGTCCTCGCCGCCGCCGTCAGCTGCCGGTGCAGCAAAGACCGGTGCAGCAGGATGATCGCCGGTAACGCAGGCAGGATCAGCACCGGTGACTGCGCAACCAGCGCAGTCATCGTCACGCCCGTCGACACTTCGACGCCGTAGATCGTGAGCATTTCCCGGTCACCGAGCAGCGCACGCCACGACGTCGTCGGATTGGACAGCTGGATGGCCGCGGCGATGAGCACCGCATTGATCGCCGCGCAGCAACAGCCGGCGATCATCGCGGCGGCTAGAAGCGCGGCCGCGTGGTTGCCCCACTCATCGCCTGGAGGATGCACGCCAGCCATGGCGCGGAATGCTTGTCCTCCGGCGAAGTGGGCAAGCCCGATGGCGGCGACGGTGAATATTCGGCGATACAGCAACGATGGCCGCCCTCGCCATTGCGACCAAGCGTTGTCCGGGACCGCTGCCAGCAGCGCGAATGGACTCGGCAGAAGCAAGGCGATCGGCAATGTCCAGACGGTCATCAGATCTAGGTGTGCACCGGTCGGTTCATCGAGGCGGCGAGCGATCTCCAGACAGAACAGGGCAGACGCGCAGAACGCGACGAACACGGCGAGGTCGCGAGCGTTGCCGTACCCATCAAACACACTTGAGGTGAGCAGGGCCGTCCCGGCCGCGACGTCGACAACGAGCACGACGGCGAGCGCTGGGCGGGGCAGACTCCAGACAGGCCATGACCGTACGGCGAGCAGGCCCCGAAGCTGACGTACGTGCATGAGTCGCATCACCGTGCCTTGAGGTCACACATACAGTAACGATTCGCGCGCAGTCCGCTATCCGATCCCGTGTAGTTGGTCAATCGCACATTCCGCGCGACAATCGGAGCTGCCCCATGATGGTGATCGCGCGTCGACGGCTTGGCGGGCCGACTGCGCGGGATCGCCGGTACCCCCACACCGACAGGAGGCCCCATGCGTAATATGCGCTGGACCTAAGTCCCCAAGTCGAGCTGATCGCCGGACGCACTCGTCGTCATCGCGATCAGCCGGCAACGCCAAGGATGAGGGCCCGCAGCCACTTGGCGGGCCCTCATCGCTGCCTTATCCGATCGTGTAAGCGTACGGGAGGCCGACGACCTCGTCGCCGGTAGCGGTGAAGTCGCTGAAGGTGTCGATGTGGATGATCCCGCTGATGTAACTGCCGGCGGCCCCGCTCGGGGTGATCGACACCGTGATGGTGCCGGACTGACCCGGCTGCAGCGTCAACGGCGTCGTCGGGGGCGTGGTCGGGTTCACCGACTCTAACCACCGGTCACCGGTCGACGACGTGATCGTGGCGTCGAACACCTTCGTGTGTGCGGTCGCGGTGAGGTTTGCGGTGCCGGCCGGCGCCGGTCCGCTGAACGGGCCGAGCTCCGACGGCGTCCCCACCCACAGCCCGGACGCCAGCTCGGCATCCGCGGCGGTCGCTCGCGACGTCGTGCCGTTGGAGGCGCCGTACACCTCGGGTTCGCCGGAGTTCGCCGAGCCGTAGTAGACGTCCAGGTCGATCGGCAGCGTCGCCGAGGCCTGGAAGGTGGCGGTGTCGGTCTCCGGCGGGACCAGCCAGGTGGGCGTGACGTCGGCCGGCACGGGCAGCGGCACGTTCGTCGTCTGTCCCTTCGGCGCGAGCGTTCGGGTGGCGTAGGTGTTCCGGCGCGGATCGGTGAAGAAGCCTGCGGCGGCGTTGCCGGTGTTCTTCACGGTGACCTTGACGGCGTAGGTGTGGCCGGCCTGCAGGTGCTTCATCGGGCTGGTCGGCAGCGTCGGCGCGATCGCGGACGCACCGTTGAACGCGACGATGCCGCTGAACGGTTCGCTGATGCGCAACCCGCTCACCGGGTTGCCGAAGACGACGAGCACCTTCCACCGGCCGGCGACCGGACCCGCGTGATACATCTGCAGCGTCGAGGTGTACCGCGCCGCGCCGCCGACCACCTGCACGTTGCTGCCGCCGGAGAGCGGCTCGCCGTCGGGCGCCACCAGGTAGGCGTTGACGACGACCGTCGGGTCGGTGAGCTTCAGGTTGACGTCGAGGTCGCGCTGACCCGCTGGCACGTCGAGGTAGTAGTAGGTCGACTGCGCGGGGGAATAGGCGCGGCCGTTGCCGCCGGTGAGGGTGCCGGTGAAGGAGCCGCCCGACGGGAGCATGGTGCGCAGAGTCACCGGGACAGCGACCCGCGACATCAACGCGGAGTCGATCTCCAGCGCGTCGCTGAGGTCGCCCACCGAGGCGCCGTCGGCAACGCTGACGTGCAGCGTGCCGGTGCGACCCGGGGGGACAGGCAGCGACGCCGGCGTCACCGAGCCGACCGTGCGGTACGCGGTGCTCAGCGCCTGGTAGCTGACCGGGCCGTCGTAGCCGTAGGTACCGGCGTTGCAGTCGATGTACGCCGTCCACGTGCCGGCAGCCGGGTAGCGGACGTCGACGCTGCCGTAGTGGGCGTAACCCTGCGGAATCGAGTACGCCGAGTAGACACCGAGCGGGTTGATCAGGAATACCCGCACCGGCGACTGGTTGACGCCGCTGACCTGCTTCTCGGGCGCCGCGATGCGGAACGCGAGGTTGTCCGCGCCGGTCGGAACCGAGAACGTCGTCGAGGTGTAGGCCTTCACGATGCCCAGCCCGTCGACGAACGTCTTGGTCGGATTGGTGGCGTGCAGGGTGACCGTCCCGGTGGTGTTGCGCACGACCGTCGACAGCGACCGGACGTGGGCATTCAGGACCTGGGTGATCGGGCTGACGTTGCGGACCGTGACGTCGAAGTTCTGCAGCTGGCCCGGCTTGCCGGTGGCGAGCAGCTGGGTCGGGCTGACCAGCAGCCCGGACCCGGTTGGGGCGGGCGAGCCGAAGCTGTCGGGGACGGACATCGCGGTCTTGACGGCGGCGAGCGTGTTGATCTCGCCGGCACCCTGCTCGAAGGCGGGCAGGCCGAGATCGATTGCCGAGCTGGTCAGGATCTGCTTCACGAGGGCCGGTGTCGGGTGTGCTCCACCGTGTGTCTTGGCGTAGGCCTCGATGACCAGCGCCGAAGCACCCGCCGTGAGTGGCGCCGCCTGGCTGGTGCCGCCGAACAGCTGGATCGACGACCCGTTGCCGTTGAAGTCGACGCAGCCGGTGTACAGCGCGGGATCGGGCGAGCACAGTGCCCAGCCCAGGTCGCCGAGGGCGACGACGTCGGGCACCTTGCCGCTGCCCGCGACACCGCCGGATGAGAGCGATGACGTGTTGTCGCTCGCCCAGGTGCCGTTGCTGAACTGGAAGCCGGCGTAGGTCGTCTGCGCGTAGCTGCGGAACCCGGTGGTCGCGCCGGCGCCGATCACGTTCGGGTCAGAGCCCGGCGAGCCGATGGTGCCGTTGGTGCCCGCGTCACCGGTCGAGGCGACCACCGTAACGCCGGCCCGGACGGCGGCGTCGTCGACCAGGCTGATCGGGTCGGTGCTGTTGTCGGGGTAGGGGTTCGCGCCGAACGACTCGTTGATGACGTTGACGTTGTCGGTCAGGACGGCGTAGTCGATCGCCTGCACGAAGCGCGACGTCGGAGCTGTCGGCGCCTCACCGAAGACTTTCAGCCCCACCAGCGAGGCGCCGGGCGCGACGCCGCGGATGACGATGTTGCATCCCCTGGGCAGCGGGTGCGCCGGGACGACGTAGGTCGAGAGGTCGTAGGGGTGCAGGCCCTGCGCGGCGATCGCGCTGGCGTCGCCGAAGGCTTCGGCGGCCGGGCTGGGCGCGTTCGGGCCTTCGTCGCTGAAGTCGCGGTAGTCGGAGAACACCGGCTTGCCGTTGGCCCGGATGAAGTCCGGGTTGTGGATGTCGATCCCCTCGGCCAGGTAGGCGACCTTCACCCCGGTGCCGTCGACGTAGTTCTGCGCCTGCGGGATCGACCGGTCCGAGTACGCCGTGTGGGTCAGCTGCAGCGCCTCGGGCTCGAGGATCGGCTGCGACGGCTTGCTGGGACACGCACCCGGCGGGACCGACGTCGAGCGCGGCGCGCTACTACGTTCCCCGCCGGCGGTGCCCTTCGCGGCGCTCGGGTCGGTCCGCTTGATCGGCAGGTCGCGGACGACGGCGCGCACGGCGCTGTTGGTGGCGAGGTGCGCGGCTTCGGCGCCGGTGATGGTGGCGGCGAAGCCGTTCAGCAGGGTGAACGGGGCGACCTTCGTCCCGCCCGTCGCCGCGACTTCGGCGAGCAGCGGCCGCTGGTCGGTGCGCACCGCCGCGCTACGCGCCGCGGCCGTGGTCGGGGTGCCCGGCAGGTTGCTGTGCTGATCGCGCAGCAGCACGATCATGGGCTCCTTGGCGCCGGCCGAGAGCGCAGCGATCTGTGCCGCGCGGAACGTCGTCGAGTGGTGCGTCGGCGCTCCGGCGAGGCCGGGCCGGGCCGGCGCGGCTGTCGCCGGGACGCCGTAGAGCACGGTGGCGGCGACGGCGGCGACGGCGACGGCCCCGCCGAGGTGGAGGCGGCTCTTAGATCGGCACTGATCCATGGCGGTGTCCTTCGGCAGCTGCGGACTCGGTTTGCCCGGCGTTTGATGCCCACCCGTTTGGATGCCGGTAGGCAGTCGTCAAGGGAAGGCTGCCAGGGTGAGCGGGAAAGAGCAACGCGGTGGGAGAGGAGACGATCGGATATGCCGAGGACGGAGCCGCTGGTGGCTCGGATGCGGGAGTTCGGCACCACGATCTTCGCCGAGATGACGGCGCTGGCCACCCGGACCGGGTCGGTCAACCTCGGTCAGGGCTTTCCCGATACCGACGGGCCGCCGTCGATGCTGGACGCCGCGTGCGCGGCCATCCGTGCCGGGATCAATCAGTACCCGCCGGGACCGGGGATGCCGGCGCTGCGAGCCGCGATCGCCCGGCAGCGCACGGAGCGCTACGGCCTGGACTACGACCCCGACGGCGAAGTGCTGGTGACGGTCGGTGCCACCGAGGCGGTCGCCGCGAGCCTGCTCGCGCTCTGCGGACCCGGCGACGAGGTGGTCGTGTTCGAGCCGTACTACGACTCCTACGCGGCCTCGATCGCGCTGGCCGGCGCGGTGCGCCGTCCGGTCACGCTTCGCCCCGACGTCGACGGTCGCTTCACCTTCGACCCCGCCGACCTGCGCGCCGCCGTCGGCCCGCGGACCCGAGCGCTGCTGGTCAACACCCCGCACAACCCGACGGGCACGGTGTTCACGCGCGACGAACTGGCCGCCATCGCGCAGGTGTGCGTCGACGCGGACGTGATCGCGATCACCGACGAGGTCTACGAATACCTGACCTTCGACGACGCGACGCACATCCCGCTGGCGACCTACCCGGGCATGCGGGAGCGCACGGTGTCGATCTCCTCGGCCGGGAAGACGTTCTCGGTGACCGGCTGGAAGATCGGCTGGGTCTGCGCACCGGTCGCGCTGCGCGGCGCCGTACAGGCCGTGAAGCAGTTCACGACCTTCACTGCCAACGGCGCGCTCCAGCTCGCCGTCGCACATGCGTTGGACAACGAGATGCCGTGGGTGGAAGGCAATCGTGCGGCGCTGCAGACGAAGCGTGATCGGCTTGCGGCGGGCCTGCGCGGGGGCGGCTTCGGCGTCCACCTGCCCGCGGGTACCTACTTCGTGCAGGCCGACGTGCGACCGCTCGGGATCGACGACGCCGCCGGCTACGCGTGGGCGCTTCCCGAGCGGGTCGGCGTCGCGGCGATCCCGACCGAGGTCTTCTACGACGACAAGGCCGCCGGGCGGCCGTTCGTGCGGTTCGCGTTCTGCAAGCGCGACGAGGTGATCGACGACGCCGTGCGGCGACTCACCAGCGCGCCGGGCTAACCGAGGCCGCCTTCTGCAGACCGATCCATTACCGGACGCTCAGGCGCAGGGCGCGTCGGAGACGTCGGTGAGGGTGTGGTCGGCGCCGTAGCGTTCGGTGATCTCGGCGTCGAGGCGTCGATCTCCAGCCGGATCAAAGGACCGACCCGGGCTGCTGGCCGCGCTGGACTACCTGCGCGCCGGCGACACCCTGTGCGTCTGGAAGCTCGATCGCCTCGGCCGTGCCAAGGCTCTCGGCGTTTCCCGTGCGAGCGTCTACCGACACCTCGCAAACGCCTCGGCCTGAACTGAATCGCACGGATAGAGAGCTGCTGTTTGTTGCCAACTGCTCGCACCAAGCCGGGGCGGAACAACTGGTGCGCGAGGTACTCGACGACGCCGGCCTCGGCGACGTCGCAGTCCGGACCACACGTATCGAAAGCGAGGCCCAGGCAATCGCCATGGACTTTGCCGGGTCGCCGTCATTCCGGATCAACGGTGCGGATCCCTTCCCGGTGCCGCCGCCGCCGTCGCTTGCTTGTCGGCTGTATCGCAACAGTGTGGGCCTGGGTGGGCTCCCCGATCGGTCGGCCCTGACCGACGCCGTAGAACACGCCCGTGGCGAGCACCGATGATCGACACCCGGCAATCCGGTTCCGACTCAGCGGGCACGAGGCGATGACGCTCGCCTCGGCCAGGCCGAACGTCGATCACGGAGAATGCTGGGGCGAGTGAGAATCACGCGCCCGGCCCGCTATACCGGTGGCGCTCGCCTGTACGACCTGCTCTCTGGGGAGCGCCCGGTGTACCGCGCGGGCCGACGATTGGGTATCGCCGAACTCCAACTGCGGCCCGGTGCCCGGGTGCTCGATGTCGGCTGTGGGACGGGGCTGAACTTTCCGTTACTGCTCGATGCGGTCGGCCCGAGCGGTGCCCTGGTTGGGGTGGACGCGAGCGGCTCGATGTTGTCTCGCGCGCGGGCGCGGTGCCAAAGCCGGAGATGGAGCAACGTCACCCTGGTTGAGGCGGACGCGGCCCTACTGGACGCAGCGCTATCCCGGTCCACGGCGTCTGGGTTGTTCGACGCCGCCCTGTTCACCTATTCCCTGTCGATCATCGACAGGTGGCAGGACGCCTTCGCACAGACCCTGTGTCGCGTCCGTCCCGGCGGACGGATCGTGGTGGTCGACATGGCGCTGCCGGTCGGACGATGGCGGGTGTTGTCACCGCTTGCCCGACTCGCGTGCTTCACCGGCGGCGCCGACATCACCAGAGCACCGTGGAACCTGCTGCTGGAGACCACGTCGAGCACGACGCATCGAGTCGTCCGCGGCGGCCACATCCACATCGGCGCCGGAAGCCGACCATGACGGGCGGCCGGCGCCCGGGCCACGGTGAGGACGTCGGCAGCCATCGCACGCCCGAGGGCCGCAGGCACGACGTCGGGAAGGAAGCGACGAAGCCACCGGGTTTCCCAACTGTGACGCCCGGGCTCAATGACGCCGCAACAACCAACCAGGCCGCCCGCACACGCGCGTTCGCCCAGCACGTCGAACCCGAGATCGACGTCCTGCTGCGCGTGGCCCGCACGCTGACCGGCTCGTGGGCCGACGCCGAGGACCTCGTCCAGGACACCCTCATCCGCGCCTACCGCGGCCTGGAATCCTTCGACGGAGCCCACCCGCGCGCGTGGTTGCTGACGATTCTGCGCAACACCAACATCAACTCCCATCGCCGACAACGACCCGATCTGCTCGACGCAGACGACAGCCCGGAACGGCACACCCCCGCCTTCGGCGCTACCTCCACGCCCAGCCCCGAGCAGACCGTCACCGACCGCGAACTGGGCGAGGACCTGCAGCGGGCAGTCGCCGCCCTCGACCCCAAGTTCTCCACCGTCCTGCTGCTCGTCGACGTCGACGATCTCACCTACAGCGAGGTCGCCGACGTTCTCGGAATCGCAGTCGGAACGGTGACATCCAGGCTGAGCCGCGCCAGAAAACGCCTTCGCCATGACCTCAACGCCAACGCTCGAAGGAGCAGCTGATGTCCACGCTGAGCACGATGTGGACCTGCCACTGGGCCGGGCGCCGCATCCAGCGATACCTCGACGCCGATCCCGCCGCGCCGCTCACCGCGCAAGAGGCTCATCGCCTGCACAGGCATCTGGCGACCTGTGCGAAGTGCGCGTCCGCCGCCGAGGACTTCCGGGGTCTACGGCGCGCCCTGGCGACCTGGTCGCAGCACCGAACCCCGGACCCCCAGCTGGCAGCGCGGGTACGAGACACCGCTCGGCAGCTGATCGCCGAGGACGCCGGATGACCCGATCAGATCAGCGGCTTCGCGGCGATATCGAGGCCGATCAGTGGAGCGCACCGGCCGACGATGCTGACGTCACCGCCAGACGGTCAGGCGTGGGATCTGCTGGTTATCGGCGGCGGGACGGCGGGGATCGTCGCAGCCAAGACCGCAGCCGGATTCGGTGCCAGCGTCTTGCTCGTCGAACGGGATCGCACCGGCGGCGACTGCCTGTGGACTGGATGCGTGCCCAGCAAGGCGCTGCTGTCCGCGGCACACGCCGCGGCTGACGCGCGCGCCGCCGCCCGCCTCGGTGTGCACGTCGACGGTGTGCGCGTCGACTTCGCGCAAGTCATGCAGCACGTCCGGTTGGCGATCACCGCGATCGAGCCGGAGGACTCGCCTACCGCGCTGCGAGCGGCAGGGGCTCGCGTGGTCCACGGCACTGCGTGCCTGCGCGGCCCGGACACCGCGAGCGTGGACGGGACAACCGTCCGCTTCCGGCAGGCCCTGTTGGCCACCGGCTCGGCGCCGTTCCTGCCCGATATCCCGGGACTGGCCGAGGCTCAACCCCTGACCAGCGACACCGTCTGGGAGCTGACCGAGCTACCGCAGCGACTGCTCGTGCTCGGCGGCGGCAGCATCGGCTGTGAGCTGGGCCAGGCGTTTGCGCGTATCGGATCGCGGGTGACGATCGTCGAATCCGCGCCCACACTCCTGCCGGGCGAGGACCCTACCGCAGCGACGATGCTGCTGGCGGCGTTCGCTGACGAGGGCATCGCGGTGCACAACGGCGGTACGGTGACGTCGGTCAGTCGCGATAGCGGCAGTGATGTCACCGTCTCGTTCTCGAACGGGACCCTGCGCGTGGACGCCGTGCTGGTGGCGGTGGGTCGTCGCCCGCGGACCAGCGCACTGGACCTCGAGCGTGCCAACGTGGAGGTCGACGAGCGTGGGTACGTCGTCGTCAACGATCGGTTGCAGACCAGCAACCCGCGGATCTGGGCAGCCAGCGACGTGACCGGCTACCCGCAGTTCACGCATACGGCCGGCGTGCACGCCAGCACCGCCGCCAGCAACGCGGTCCTCGGTCTGCGAAGAACGGTAGACACGGCCACCATTCCTCGCGTCACGTTCACCCAGCCCGAGATCGCGGCGTTCGGCGTTCGTCCGGATCGAGCCGCCGCATCAGGGCTGACCGTGCACGACATCCCCCACGATCACGTCGATCGGGCCATCGCCGAGGACAACACCCGCGGCATCACCCGCCTGATCACCGATCACCGGGGACGCCTCGTCGGAGCGAGCATCGTCGGTCCGCGGGCGGGCGAGTCGCTTGCCGAACTCGTCCTCGCCGCCCGCCACGGCCTTCGCACCCGCGACCTCGCCGCCGCCATGCACGCCTACCCGACCTACAGCGACGGCATCTGGAAGGCGGCGATCGCCGACGTCCAGCATGGGCTGAACCGACCGGCGGCGAAATGTGTGACCCGGGTGCTGAGCGCGATTCGGCGCCGCAGGGTTTCTCGATGAGCATTCGATCCGCCGTGCACCCTGCGAATCCCAACCGGCACGACACGACCATCCTCAGGGCCCCCTCGGGTGGCGTGCCGGTTACGCCGGCTGATGCGGCGGGGACGGCTGGGTGTCGCCGGTGGGCTCGGGTGCCCGGTGGCGTCGGCGCCGGGTCACGCTCACACCGACGACCGTCAGAAGCAGTAGCGCGCCGAGCGCCGCGATGAACGGCAGTGAACCTGGCTGGTTGCCGTAGGTGCCGACGGCCACGTCGGCGGTGGTGCCGGGCAGGATGCTCAGGATCGTCGCGAACAGGTAGCTCGAGGCCCGAACGGCGGTGAGTCCGCTGAGGTAGTTCCGGGCGTTGAACGGCACGATCGGTACTAGCCGTGCCGCGAGCACGGCCCAGAATCCGCGACGGGCCAGGTACCGGTCGAGCGTTTGCAGCCGTGCCCCGGTGAAGTGCTGCACGACGTCGCGGCCCAGGACCCGTCCGAGGTAGAACGCGGCCATCGCGCCGAGCGTCGCGCCGAGCACGACGATCGGGAGGCCACGGGCAAGTCCGAACACGGCACCGGCAGCGAGGGTGAAGACCGTCGCAGGCAGCGGCAGCAGGCTGAGCAGGGCGTACACGAGCGCGAAGCCGAGCGCCCCGAACAGACCGGTGCCGGCGTATTCGCGCCGCAGGTCGGCGACATTCGGCACGTCGACGAACACGGCCAGCAGGACCGCAGCGACCATGAGAATGGCCAGGCCGGCGAGCCGGTAGCGCACGTCGGGACGCATGACAGACCTACCACCGTGCGACACCCGCGCAGACACGCCGCGACGCTGCCGGGCTCAGATCGCGCATCGGTACGGCTGCGGCATGCTGCCGTCGGCCAGGCGGGCGATGAAGAATCGTTCGGTGACCAGTTGCTTGCCGAGGCGCAAAGGCGCGGGCCCGGAGATCAGCAGCATGTCCGGGCTGGTCTCGGCGTCCGCGCCGGCAGGGTGCCAGTGCAGCCCGTCGGCAGTGACCGTGAGTTCGGGGGTGGTGTCGTCCTCGCCAATGTCCATCCCGTCGGCCGAGAATCCTCTTCGCAGCATGGGCCGCACAGCGAACGCGTCGCCCTTCACACCGAGATCGGCGAGCAGGTCGGCAACCTCCCCGATCTCAGCAGTGTTCTGCGGTGTCTCGGTGAGCGCGACCCGCACCGGAAGCCCGAGCTGAAGTGCGGTCGCGATGCCATCCATCGTCCGCTGCCACGAGCCGCGGCCGCGGTGCACGTCGTGTGTCGCGGGCCGCGCCCCGTCCAGGGACGTCTGGATCACAAGCTTGGGATGGCCGGCAAGGCTGCGCAGGCGGTCGGGGCGGCCGCCGCGCAGCAGCATCGCGTTGGTCAGCAAGACGGTCGGCAGCCGGTCGACGGCGTAGCTGAGCATTCCCGGGAGGTCGGGGTGCAGCATCGGCTCCCGGCCGGTCAGGTAGAGCTCGGCGAACCCTTCCGCGACGGCCTCGTCGACCCGACTCCGGAACTGCTCGAGCGACAGGCTGCGGGCCCGCGTCTTCGGCGAGGAGGCGACCGCGCAGTAGTCACAGGCGAGATTGCAGTGGAAATTGGTGTAGATCCACAACCGGGCGGGGAAGAACGGTGACCCGAACAGCGAGATCACCGGCAGCTCGCCGTCCGCCGCGATCGCCGGAGTGGAACCCCAGCCGTCGTCGGCCGGGGTGAAGCCGCCGGGCAGCGAACTGCGGTAGAGGTGGTAGCGCCCGATCGAACGCTCTCTCGGCGGCAGGATCTCCAGACAGGTGGTCCACCAGCCGGTCTGGATCGTCTCGACGAACGGGTGCGGCAACCCGGCCGCGGTCATCGAGGCGGCTTGGGCCTGCCAGTCGTAGTCCAGCGCGATGAGTTCGGCGCGAGCGTTCCCGTCCTGGACGTCGAGGACGGCGTACCAGACGTTGCGGGTGCCGTCGTTGGCCGGCTTGCCCAGCACCCCGACGTTGACGGCGAGAGTGTCGCCGATGCGCCGCTGCCACGGCAGCCCGCTGTGCGTGCACAGCACGACGTCCGCGCCGCTGAGCGCCACGCGCGCGTGATGTTCTGCCTCGGGCAGCGACTCCCACCAGAAATCGTTCAGCGCCACGGTCGAGCCGTGCACCAGGTGCAACTCGCAGCCCTCGATCCTCAGCCGTCGCTCGGTGGCCAGGGTTCCCATCCACACGGTGAACTCCGCGCTGGTGTGCGCCCGGGTGTAGTCATAGATCAGTTGCGCGAACTCGTTGTCCCGTCGGTCGCGGTAGCCGCAGCCGCAGTCCTCATCGCCACGTCCCAGGGCGACGTCATAGTTTCCCGCGATGCACTCGATCTGGCCGTCGAGCAGCAACGGCCATAGCGCGTCCATCTCGGCGCCAAACCCGCCCAGGTCGCCGAGGCAGAAAAGCCGTTCACACCCCCGGGCCCGGGCATCGGTGATGAACGCCGCCAACGCGTAGGGATTGGCGTACGGACCGCCGCACACCGCTATACGCATCCTCGTTCTCCCGACTTCGTCGGTTCCGTCGCCGCTGCCGCCGTTCTCACGCTGCTCCCAGCAACACGGGTTCGGCGCGCAGCGGCGCGACGTCCTCCAGGGAGCGCCGCGCCGGATCGCCAGCGAGCACCGCCACGGCGATCGCGGACAGCAGATAGCACGCGCCGACCGTGCGCCGGTGCCCGACCCGGTCGAACAGGCTTGCCATAATCAGCCCGCCGGCCAGCGCCGGGTAAAGCCGCACCAGCTCAGCGAGCGCGGCCCTCGTCGACGGCACGGCCACGAGTCCAACGTCCGCCTCGTTACTGGGAGCCGCCGGCGTCCGCACGCCTTCCAACGCCTGGACGATCTGCTCGACCTCGCCCGTGCGGCCTTGGGAGGCGAGCCAGCGTGGAGACTCGGGGATGCGGCGTCGAAAGAACAGCACAACCAGTGCCACGAGCCCGCCGAGCACGAACATGTACCGCCACGACACCGCACTGGACAGCGCCAGCGTGTCCAGCGCGAAGAAAGCCAACAGCCCGGCCAGAATGGCGCCCAGGGGCCAGAAGTTCATGACGAGCGCGTTCGCCTTCCCGCGCACGCGGGCAGGCATGAACTCCGCGATGGCCGCGTTCACGATCGCGTACTCGGCACCGACCCCGAGCGCGGCCAGGAACCGGAAGCCGTACACGAAGTCCAGGTTCGGGCTCAGGCCGGTCAGCACCGTGAAGCCTGCGTACCAGAGCAGTGTCGCCACGAACAGCCGTCGCCGCCCGTACCGGTCGGCAAGACGTCCGCCCACCACCGCGCCGAGCAGGATCCCGCCGAGCCACACCGCGAGGACCGCGTCGCGCTGGAACACGCTCGCGCCGAAGTGGTCTCCCAACGGCCCGACCGCGCTGCTGAATATCTGCACTTCGAAGGAGTCGAACAGCCATCCGGCGCCCAGCACGATCAGGATGGTGGTGTGCAGACGCTGCCAGGGCGCGCCGTCCAGCCGGGCACCGATACCGGTCTCAGTCGCCATGGACCTTCTCCTTCGTCCCGCGATGCGGGTGCCTCGTCCGGGAGCGGCCGGGCAGGCGAGGCAGCACGACTCCCGGTCCGGCCTGGTAGCGGAGCCGGATCCGCTCGGGGGACACGCCGGCGAGAAAGAGCAGCTTCAGGTGCTGCATGAACGCGATCATGCGCAGCGTCCCGTATTTCGTCAGGCGGCGCGACGCCGCGGTGCTGGTCGCCGGGAGGACGACCATCCGCCCGGCCCGATGCAACCGTCGGGAGAACTCGAAATCCTCCATCAGGGGCAGCGGGGCGAATCCGCCGAGGCGCTCGAAGGTGTCGCGGCGCACGAACATGGCTTGGTCGCCGAAGACGTGGTGCAGATGCCGGGCGCGCAGCGTGGACACCCAGGCGAGGTAGTCCAGTGACGGGGTGCGCCGATCGAAGCGCAGAGTGAGGCCGCCGCCGACGATGCGCGGGTCGGCGAGCGCCGCGCGGATCTGCCCTAACGCGTGTGGCGCGATGACGGTGTCGGCGTGCACGAACCACAGCACGTCCCCTCGGGCGTGGTGGGCGCCTTCGTTCATCTGTTGCGCCCGACCGGGGGCGGTCGCGATCACGCGCGCATGGGCCGAGGCCAGCTCGGGTGTGCCGTCGTTACTGCCGCCATCGACGACCATCAGTTCGCAGTCCGCGAAGTCTTTTCGGATCCGTTGCAGCACTTCCCTGATGATCTCGGCCTCGTTCAGCACCGGGACGATGATCGACACGACCAGGTCGCTGCCCGGGTGCTCGGGCGATCGCCGGGTGGCGCCTGCTCTCGCCGTGGCGGGCCGCGACGACGCCCTCATGCCAAGTCGCATGATTGCTCGAATGCCGAAATGAGAATGGCATGGATCGCCCGTGGCAGCGCGGCGTCAGCCGCGAGCGCCCGCGCGTCCTCGGGTGTGTCCAGGTCGCGCAGCGTCGGCAGGAACGCGACGTCCAAGCCTGCCGCGAGTGCCGCTGCGACACTGGATTCCAGCACCTGCGGCCCGCCCCACAGAGTTGGGTCGATGTCGAACACTGCGGGGGCGGGGCGGCGCAGCGCGATGAGGTAGTAGCCAGCGTCCAGGGCGGGTCCGAAGACCACGTCGTGTCCCGCGTGGAGCAGCTCGGTTGCCTCGATGATCCGCTCTGACGTCAGCAGGGGCACGTCGGTGCCGATCAGCACGATCGGGCCAGGTCGGGTTGCTGCCGCGTGCGCCACCGCGGCGCACATCCGGGCGCCCAGGTTGCTGCCCTGCTGGGCGAAGACGGTTGCGGTCGTTCCCACCGTTTGCGCGACTTCGGCCACGGCGTCGGGCGGTTCGACCGCGACGTGCAGCGAGGTCGTCGGCGCCACCCGCGACGCTGTGGCCGCGATGCGCACGGTGTGCGCGAGCAGCGCCTGTTGCAATCGCGCGCAGCCGGCCGCGCCGAGCAGAGGCTGCAGCCGCGTCTTCGTTGAGCCCGGGCGGGCGGCGCGCGTCATCACCACCACGGTCGGTGGCGGGCTACTCATGCGTCGAACCGGTAGTTGGTGCCGACCGGCGGCGGGACGGCCAGCACCCGGCTCAAGGTGGCGTCCACGATGCGGGCGAACACGCCGGTGGCGGCGTGCATCCGCTCGATGAGCGCGCCGACTGGTTGCGGCACGTGACGCACGGCGTTGGCGTGATCGGTGAGGTAGCCCAGCAGCAGGATCGGGACCTCGGCCTCGCCGGCCAGGACGATCTCCGGTCCCGCCGACTGGCTCACCGCCGTCACGCCATTGCCGGCGAGCGCGGCGATCTCGCTGCGGCTGTTGAACCGCGGACCGTCGACGTGGCCGTAGCAGCCGTGCTCGATCACCGCGATGTCGAGTTCGCGGGCCGCGGCGATGGCGTGCCCACGCAACGCCTCGGAGAACGGCAGGTCGAAGATCCAGTGTCCGCGTCCGGCCGCGCCGGGCGTGTCGTGCCAGGTGCACAGTGAGCCGTCCGGTAGCCGGTTGGACGGGAAGTACAGGTCGTCGAAGACGACGAGAAAGCCGAGCTCGGCGGCCGGGTCCAGCGCGCCGCATACGGTCAGGCTGATCACGAAATCGACGCCGCGGTCGATGAGCGCGGTGAGGTTGGCGCGGTGTTGGATCTGGTTGGACAGTCGTGCGTGGCTCGGGCCGTGGCGTGCCAGGTGAATGACGTCGACAGCGCCCACCGTTCCTTCGGTGAGGTGCACGTCGCCGAAACGGGTCGACACGGTGGTGGTGCTCGTCACGGCGAGTGACGGCCACTCGTAGGAGCCGGAGCCGGTGATGATGCCGGCGCGCATCAGCGCTCCGCCCGCGACGCGGCGGTGGGCAGTATCGGCAGTGCCTGGCGCGGCGCGACGTTCTCGATCGGATCGAGCACGTTGTGCTGAACGCAGGCCGGGACGAGGTTCCCGGTCTCGGGGTGCGCCGTCGCGTAGGCGCAGGCCTTCAAGACTCGGGCCATCACTCTTCGGTAACCGAGATGACGTCCCAGAACGCCACATGGTTCTTGATCTTCCTGGCCAGCGGGGAGGGATGCCGGTAGGTCCAGGCGGC